>NZ_MNQY01000139.1:0-39377 GCF_001915675.1 Parabacteroides sp. merdae-related_45_40
AAGTTATTGACAAACTTTTCAAAGAACTCATTTTATTTACTGCCAGAGCCGCTTAGGCTTGGCGAATTTTTAACGAACTATTGATTTAGACAATAAATGATTATATGAATACTCGCACTCGGTAATCAAGAACAAATTATTACCGAGTATTTTTCTTATCTCATCTCGATATACGGATGTATCCCCTACAATCCCTATGACCAATTCATATGTGGTATTAACATAAGATCCCGTATAATAATTTGGATATATTGTCTTACCCAAGCTATCCACGAGAAACGAATCCTTATATTTATCCTTATTTGTATTGGCGATGGTCGCTTTATCTGGCAGATTTTTCCAGATTCCCTCGTCGGCATTCTTATGTAGACAAGAACACATTGTACTAATCAGCGACAATAACAGGAGTATTTTCATATTGTTTAATATAATACAACCATTATTCACTATATATTTTTTTAAACTTAGAGCCTGTTTGAGTTTATTTGTTTAAAATAAATATATATTCAGAGAAGGTAGAACAAGAGTTAGTACTTCACAAAAAAAATTTCGAAAGAGTTGAATATATATGACTTCGTATTTACTAATGTATTTCCTTATTTTTATGCTTTAGAAGATCTTGTTTATTTTTAATCCCTTTGAGGGAAACTATTTATTAACTAAATATTCCCAATCATATACCCTCCCTCTTCTTTTTTGCGCCTTTATTAAATGAGTGTCGATACTCAGATGTTTTTAATTGGAGCAAATGAATCAAATAGATAATTATATACAATCGTTTCTGAATGGATCTCTGGGGGCTGAAGGGCATACTGTTTTGCGACAGTGGATCAAAGAAAAGCCGGAGAACAGATACTATTTCCAAGCCCAGGTTGCCATATGGAAAGTGACCGGTGTGATATCGAATGCGGAAGAATTCGATGTGACAGGTGCTATCAATCGATTTAATAAGAAAGCAAAACAGGTAAATCGAATCGATTTCTATCGTTGTACGTTGAGGTTTTCGGTTGTCGCTATCATTCTTTTAATATGCGGAATTTCTTCCTTATTCTTTTTGTGGCAGTCGGAAGGGAGAGTTTCAGAAGTTGTGGAAGAATATAGGGAATATGTGGTTGAGGTTCCGGACGGAGCAAAATCTAAAATTACATTTCCGGATGGTTCCATTGTCTGGCTGAATGCTGGGAGTAAGGTAAAGTATGATTCAAACTTTGCCAAGGCTTCGAGAAAAGTGGAACTGACAGGTGAAGGTTATTTTGAAGTAAGCAAGAATAAGGAATTACCATTTGTGGTGAGTACGGGGAAATTGTCTGTAAAGGTACTTGGTACAAAATTCAATCTAAAATCCTATGAAGAAGACTCAGAGTTGAAAGTAACCCTCAAAGAGGGCGCGGTGAAAGTCGGAGATTTTTTGATCGATGCCGCTCCGGTCGAGTTGAAACCCAATCAGAGGTTTACCCTCAGGAAAGCAGACCTGAGCATGCAGGTGGATTCAGTGGATGCCAGCCATATAGATAACTGGCGCAATGGAGCAATGACCTTTGATAAAGTTCCGCTGGAAGAAATAGCCAAAGAACTGAAACGTCTTTATAACATACCGATCCGGATAGAAAGTGATAAGCTGAAGCAGATAGTCTACTATTCTGATTTTCAGGAAAATGTATCGGTAGAGAAGGTCCTGGAGATATTGTCATCCGGTAATAAATTCCGGTATGAGATAAAATCGGAAGAGATTCGAATTTTCAATTAATATAAGTCAAACTAAAAAGAAGATGTGAATGAGGAGAAAGTAATTGTAACCATGGGTGGAAAAATTCATAAGCCCCAAAAAATGAAGTGATTAAAAGTTAAATCTTAAACAAGTGAAGTATGAAAAAAACATTTAGAAAATCTGTTCAGGACTTGCTGTCTGTAAGGGCAGGACGTTTGGTGAACTTAGCAGGTGTATTTCTTGTTGCCGGAACGCTTTCGCTTAGTGCGAGTACTTATGCAACTGAACATATGCTTTCCTTAAATCTTAAAAATGCCACGATCCGTGAGGCTATTGAATCCATCAAGAGCCAAAGCGAATTTTCATTCAGTCTGGATGTGAAAGACTTGAATTTGGATGAAAAAGTGTCTGTATCCCTGGATAATAAGACAATCAATGAAGTATTGGCGGTATTGTTCAACGGACGTAATGTCCGATACGAAATCAATGATCGTCATGTGGTGATTACCCGTGCCGGACAGGTGGGATCGAATGCTGTGATGCAGCAGGTTAAGCAAATTACAGGCCGTGTGCTGGATGCCAATAATGAACCGATTATCGGTGCGAATGTGGTAGTTGAAGGAACGACAATCGGTACAGTGACGGATGCGGATGGTAATTTTGCGTTGGATGTGCCTGATGGAGCGACATTAAAGATTTCTTATATCGGTTATATCGAACAAAGTATCTCTGTGAGGAATAAATCTGTTATATCTGTTATCCTGAAAGAAGATTCACAGGCATTGGATGAGGTGGTTGTGGTCGGTTTCGGTACACAGAAGAAATTGAACTTGACTGGTGCGGTAACGGCTGTAACCGGTGAAGAAATGACGAAACGTCCGGTTACGAATGCGGCAACCATGTTGCAGGGACAAGTTCCGGGTTTGCGTGTTAACCAGGGTTTGGGTGCACCGGGTGCTGAAGCAACCACTTTCCGTGTGCGTGGCCAGGGTACTTTCTCGGATGCCGGTTCCGATCCGCTAGTATTGGTAAATGGTGTTCCGGGCAGTATTTCTAACCTGGACCCGAGTATGATTGAAAGTGTTTCAGTATTGAAGGATGCTGCTTCAGCCGCTATCTATGGTGCGCGTGCTGCCAATGGTGTGATCCTAGTTACAACGAAACAAGGGGCAGAAGGGGATGGCAAAGCGCATATTGCTTATCATGGTAATGTGGCGATTTATAATCCGACCCGTATGTATGATTTGGTGACTAATTCTGCCGAATATATGGAACTGTATAATCTTGCCAAAGCGAATTCCGGTGCTGGAGAGCGTTATACGCAGGAACAGATCAATGCTTACCGGAATGGTGGTGGTAGCGTACAGTATCCTAATTTTGACTGGTTGGATTATATGTTTAATCCGGCTGTTGTCCAAAACCATAATTTGTCGATCGCCGGTAATGCAGGAAGGACTACGTATAATGTGGCTTTGAATTTTGTAGACCAGCCAGGTACGTTGAAAGGTTTCGATTACCAAAAGTACAATGCAACTGTCGATTTGACTTCACAAATTACGGATTTTATCAAGATCGGTACCTACACCAATTTGATGTATGGTGATCGGGATGAACCTCGTCAGGGACAAAGTGACGTTTTACTTTCGACGATGTCGCAAGCTCCGACTTATATGCCTTGGTTGCCGGACGATGGGTCAGGAGTTACCCGTTGGACAAATTCTGCTTATTCATTCGAATCTCACAATAAGAATATGCCGGCTATCATAGGTACGGGTACGAATAAGAATTATCAGGATTTCGATATAAATGCGCAATTGTGGTTGGATATTAAATTGGCCAAAGGACTGAGCTGGTACACGAAAGGTGCCGTTCGTTTGCAATCTAACAAATGGAAGGAATGGGGAGGTTCTGATGTCCCTATTTATGACTATCATACAGGTGAACAAACAGGTTATCTGGATAGAGGAGCAAACGGCTTGACGGTAGAAGACCAGCGGCGTTTTTATACAAATTTGTATACCTATCTGAAATATGATTTCACAACTCCGAACCTGTATCATAATTTCAATATCATGGCTGGTTATAGCCAGGAGTCTGAAAAGTATGAAACGGTAAGAGCTTTCAGAAAAGAGTATGCGTTCGATCTGCCGGTGATTGATGCGGGATCTAATGCGAACTGGTCTAATGAAGGTAAATTGGAAGAATGGGCTATTCAGTCTGTTTTTGCCCGTTTGAACTATAATTTTAAAGAACGTTATTTGTTTGAAGCAAATATGCGTTATGACGGTACGTCCCGTATTTCTTCAGAAAATCGTTGGGGTATCTTCCCATCATTCTCTGCCGGTTGGCGTATTACCGAAGAAGATTTTATAAAAGATTTGAATCTGAATTGGTTGAATAATGCCAAGATCCGTGCTTCTTGGGGACAGTTGGGTAACCAGAACATTGGTCTGTATCCTTATCAGGCAATGATTGCCGGTGTTTCTAACTATCCGTTTGATAAGAAAACAGAAACGGTAGGTTATCAGCAGAAAGCATATGCAAACCGTGATATCAAATGGGAAACTACGACTATAACTGATGTTGGTTTCGATTTGCAGGTGTTTAATGGACTGAATGTAACATTTGACTGGTATAAGAAGGTGACTTCAGACATTTTACGTAAATCTCAGGTTTCAAACATTTTAGGTTTGGAAGCTCCGACTGTTAATAGCGGAGAAGTTGAAAACAAAGGTTTTGAAATTGCTTTCAATTATAATAACATGATTACAGACGGTGTCTTCAAAGGTTTGCAATACAATGCCGGTGTTTATTTTGACCGTTCAAGGAACAAATTGACTAAGTTTGGTGCGGAAGAAATAGATGGATATAAACTGAGAAGAGAAGGACTTCCTTATAATGAATACTATATGCTGGAGTGCATCGGTATTTTTGCAACGGAAGATGAAGTAAAAAATTCACCGAAACAGTTTAATGACAACACATTGCCTGGCGACTTGAAATATAAGGATCAGGATAATAACGGCGTGATTGACAACAATGACCGTGTACCTATTTCAGGACGTTTCCCCGGATTTGAATATTCTGTCAATCTAGGAGCAAACTGGAAAGGCTTCGACCTGTCTTTGCAGGGACAAGGTGTTTCGGGTAAGAAATGGTATACAAACGAGTGGGGAATTTATCCGTTCCGTCAGGGATCTGCTCCGACACGTGAATATATAGAAGGCATGTGGACGGAAGAAAATCCGTATAATGCTGAACATCCGCGTCTGTATTTTGATAATTTGGGCGGTAATAAGAATACCAGACCAAACACTTATATGTTGCAGAATGCTTCTTATTTCCGTTTGAAGAATTTGACGTTCGGTTATACTTTGCCTAAATCTGTTACGGATAAAGTAAAGATGTCGAGAGTAAGAGTTTATTTCTCAGGGGATAACTTATTGACGTTTACGAAATTCTATGGGTTGGATCCGGAGCGTGAAGGTGATGGACGTGCTGCTGTTTATCCACAGAATAGAATTTGTTCATTTGGTTTGAATGTTGAATTTTAAAAGTAGAATGCAATGAAAAAAATAGTAAATATTATATTGGCTTCGGCTTTGTTAGTGAGTTCTACTACTTCTTGTAGTGATTTTTTACAGAAAGATCCCCCTTCTTCACCTTCACAGTCTATTTTTTGGCAGAAAAAGAGTGATTTTCAATCTGCATTGGCAGGAAGTTTTTCTATGGTATATGAATGGCCGGGAGTCATGTCGCAAATTGTGGCTTGTTTTGATAATCTTACTGACAACTCCATTTGCCAGCATGACGAGGATACATACGGAAAGACTAAGACGATTGCTTTAGGTGATTTAGATCCGAATACTTCCGGGTATGTGACTTACATGTATAAGCATTGTTACCAAGGTATAGCTCGTGTTCATTTATTGATGGAAAATTTGGAAGCTTATCAAGGAACTGATATGTCTGCTGATGAGAAATCTTTTATGCTTGCGCAAGCGAAAGCATTGAGAGGATATTTTTATTCCTGGTTGTACCAGTGTTATCGGGAAGTTCCTTTGGTTACAGAGTCTTTGACAATGGATAACATGTATCAGGCAAAAGCTTCACGTGCTGATATTTATGCTCAGATAATGAATGATTTTGACGGAGCCATAGCTGCTTTGCCGGATAAACCTTATTCTGATGCCCAAATGTCCGGATATTTCTCTCCGGGTGCTTTGAAAGCACTTAAGGCTCGTCTCATGTTGGCTGAAGCCTACGATGATAAAGGAAATGCAGATCCTTCTAAAATGGGGGATATTGTTTCTTTGTTGGAATCAATCAATGGGTATAGTTTGGCGGATCGGATGCGTGATAACTTTATATCTTCCAAGCAGCTGTCTTCTCCTGAGATTATGTTCTCCGTTCGTTATTTGGCACCGAATATAACCCATAGTATGGACTTGTATTATGCAGCATGGACTACTTGCGGTGTGACTCGTGATTTAGTAGATGCATTTGAGTGTACAGATGGTCTGAAATGGGGTGAATCTCCGTTGACTGTCCCAGTCGATGAATCTTTACTGGCTACCGGAGAATTAGGAGATGCTAATAAAGCTGAAAGGACTAAATTGTTCCAAAATCGCGATCGTCGTTTGTATGAAACGGTTTGCCATAGTGGTGTAGCTGATTTCTCGATAGATGGACAAGATGGAGAGCCGGTAACAATTACCAATCAGATGCAAACAGGATTTGGAATGATGAAGTTGATTCAGCCGACAAAAGAAATGCCGAGTTATTCGACTATATCTGATGCGGATGTAATTATTTTACGTTATGCCGAGGTGTTGATGATGATTGCTGAAGCAGAAAATGAAGTAAACGGACCGACTCAGAAAGTATATGATGCGGTTAATCAGATCCGTGTTCGTTCCGGTCAACCTGAGTTACCTACCGGTTTGACTAAAGAGCAGATGCGTGAACGCATTCGTAATGAATGGCGTGTAGAATTTGTATTTGAAGGCCATCGTTACTTTCAACTAAAACGTTGGAAATTAATGGAAAAATTAGTGAATGGTGCAGCTGATCCTGCACTACCCACTTATATAAAGGTCTTTAAGCCTGCATTCTATTATTTCCCATTGCCACAGAGTGAAATTGATAAAGCTGGTGGTGTTCTGGTTCAAGATCCGAATTATATTTAATAATGTAGTTTAAAAAAAGGAATACCAGGGAGGTTTTTTTAGTTGATTTTCCTGGTATTTTCTTTGATAATTAAAGTTTTAGCCATTAAAAAGAAATGACTAAAAAAAACGTTCCTTTTTTTTAGTCATTTTTATTTTCTCGGAGTTGTTATTTTTTTGGGCTTAGAAAAGGATTTATCTTTCACATTTTTAGTACTTTTAGTGGCAATATCTATTTGAATGAACAAGACTGAAAAAATGACTAAAAAAAAGGAACGTTTTTTCTAGTCATTTTTATTTGGCAAATGGTATTGAGGCTTAATTAAAAAACTGAAATACATATATATGCATTAATAAGGGAATGCATTTAATCAGGGAGAATGGCTGTCGTTGGTGAGATTTTAGACTTGAAGAAGGGAAATCATAAAACTTTTGAGCTTTTATTCAAAAAGTACTATGTTTTTCTTTGTTATGAGGCACGTTCTTACATCACGGAAAAATATATAATAGAGGAGGTTGTCGGTGATGTATTTCGCTGGTTATGGGAAAACAGAGAGACATTGGTTATTACTTCCGTCAGGGCTTATTTAGTCAGGGCTGTTCATAATGCGTGCTTGTCATACCTTAGGCAAAATCAACCTGAATATGTGGAGTTGGATGATACTGTTGTAGAAAGGAGTACTTTGTTTTCTCTGGATGAATCTCCCCTCGATTACGTTCTTTCTAGGGAGTTGATAGAGCGGGTTGATAAAGCAGTGAAAGAACTACCTTCCCAGTATAAAAGGGTTTTTGAACTGAGCCGATATAAAAATTTGACCTATGCCGAGATTTCGGAAGAAATGGGTATTTCTATTAATACTGTAAAACTGTATCAGAAGAAGGCGTTAGCGCAACTTCGTTTGGTTCTAAAAGAATACTTATCGACTTCTTTGGATTAATCTGATTTGAACAGTTTTATAGATCTATATTTGAAAATATATATATTTATTTCGTTTATAAACTTTTTTATGGACGAAAAGATGCTGATTTGCAAAAAGTAAACAAAACTTTGTTGTGATAAAAGATAATCGGTTTATCAGTTGTCTTTATGTTAATGTAACAACAATAATAAATATTTATGAAAAAGATTTTTATACTTATTGTTTCGTTGGGATTGTTGTATCCTGACCGACCGTTTGCACAGAACAGTATTAAGCTGTATCCCTATCAAATGCCCCCGTCCCATCATCCCGATTATCAACGTCATCATGTGAAATCGCCGGATGCCTCTTTCTTTAATAACAAAATTCAGTTTATAGCCCTTCGTGATCTCTCCGGAGATTACAAGCAAAAGCTCGATCAATGGGTGGTGAAAGATAAACTAGGGGATATCCTGTGGGTTTCCTATCCGCTGGTTTTTCAGGATAATCTGAAAGAGGTCGTTGCCGAGATAAAGAGAAGAAACCTGTATCTGTTCGACCTTTGGGGATATATTCCCGGTTCTGGTCCTGGTGGGTACTGGACCCAGTTCGTTATCCCGGACGGCGTACTCGATCTTTTCGAGAAAGAACTGGGCGACCATTGGCTGGGCATGGATAACGGTGAACAGGATGGGCGTTATGTCGGTAGTTTTGCTCCCCGTATGTATCCTTTAGGGGCAGACCGCAAACAACAATATTTTAATTTCCAGCGTCATTTTCAGGAAATGGGCGATCAGTTGGGAAACAAAATGGCGACGCTTGTTTCTCTGAACTTCGGACATTATTTTCTGAAAGAAGGCGTTTATACCCTGATCGGAGCTGAAACGGCGCAGGGTTTGCCTAACTCACAGATCTATTATTCATTTATCCGTGGAGCCGGGAAACAGTATGGTGTAAACTGGTTCGGAAATGCTTCCGTATGGAATCGTTGGGGATGGAAATCGTACGATTCGAATGCGGAAGGTATCGATAATGATTACAATAGCGGAGGTCCGCTGAAGGGAACCTCTCTCGGATTGCTGAAACGGTTGATCTATACTCATTTGATGTACGATTGTGTGGCTGTCGGTTTTGAAGGGTCCATGCGGATAGATGATAAGAAGCTGAGTCCCATCGGAAAGATACAGCAGAGTGCGGTTAAATGGGTAGATAAATACGGTGATCCGGGTGTGATGTACACACCGGTAGCATTGATGACCGATTTCTTTTCCGGCTGGTCTTTCCCGCGTCATCTATATTCCAGACAGGCTTATAAAGTATGGGGGAATCTGCCGTATGAGTTGCCGGATTATCTGACGGACGGAATGCTTGATGTTTTGTATCCGGGTTATCAGGATGCTTCCTATTATAAAGATGAAAGAGGGTTTATCACTCCGAACCCTTACGGAGATATTGCTGACTGTCTGATGAGTGATGCCCCGCTGTGGGTATTGAAACAATATCCGGTATTGGTCATTGCCGATGAACTGCATCCGGGGCAGGAGATTAATGATAAACTGAATGCCTATATACACGCTGGTGGTCATCTGGTCATTACGGCTGGTTCATTGAAGAACATGCCGGATGGAATAGCCGGTATCCGTACCGGAGAAAAGACAAAGGTATGTACTGCACCGATTACATATAAAGGTGAGTCATTCAAGGAGCGTGCTCCTTACACATTAGCCGAATTAATCTATCCGGCTTCCGCTACTGTATTGCAAAAAAGTAATGAAATTCCGGCTGCCATCGAATTGAATGCAGGCAAAGGGAAAGTGACAGTTCTCGCTTCTCCGTATGGCGTTACAGAGCAACCGCAATGTGAATTGCCTGTAAAGGTGATGGAAGAAAAGCCGTTGGATAAACCTTATCCAATACTGAACCATACGAAAGCACTGATGGAAGATATTTTTACTTCTGTGCAACTGTTTGAAACCAATCCGGAGTTAAGTCTTGTGACCTGTACGAGAGGAAACGGCGAATATACGGTTCTGATCTCCAATGAGTCTTGGGAACCGAAAGAGTTTTCGATCGGAACAAAGGCGGGAAAAATAGTTTATATCAAAGAATTACCGACCGATTGCTCGGAGATGCAGGCAGTAGGCTATGCACCTAAGGTGATGCTGAACACATCGTTTGGTAAAAACACAGCCCATACGATAGCTGGTGGAAATGTCCGTATTTTCCGCGTCTGCCTGGATAATAAGGCAGACGTGACAGTTATGCCGGAAAGTACTCCAGTAGCGAATACGATCGGACGGGCGCTTGTACTGCGTAATATCCAGGATGTAAAGGAAGAAATCCTTTCACGCCCGACATTCTTCGAACATTATGACCGTGTCGTGATCGACTGGCGTTATCTGCATAACCGGGAAAAAGAGACTTTGAAACAGGAGGCCGGCTGGCTGGGACGGCAGAAACTGAAAATGACGGTCGACCTGACTTCGGGGCTGAACCTGTATCCGGATTTGAGAATTGTAAATAATGATCCTCCTTTCTATCAGAAGAGTATG
This sequence comes from Parabacteroides sp. merdae-related_45_40, assembly GCF_001915675.1. Classification (NCBI taxonomy): domain Bacteria; kingdom Pseudomonadati; phylum Bacteroidota; class Bacteroidia; order Bacteroidales; family Tannerellaceae; genus Parabacteroides; species Parabacteroides sp. merdae-related_45_40. The sequence goes on from NZ_MNQY01000139.1 coordinate 10,328, forward strand.
GAGGCGATGAAAGGAGTTATCGATAAGATGGAAATACTAGGTGCTGACGAATTGTTGATTTCTACCCAGCGGACCATCGAAAATAATTATACGATGGAACAGTTTTATGCTTCGCTGAAAGAATCCTTCCAGGTATTATCTGATTATGCGGCAAAGAAAAATATCCGTTTGTTGCTGAGACAGTCTGTCGGCCGTACGCCTGATACGATAGAGGGGCTTCAGAAACTGGTCGGGGAGGTGAACCGCCCGAACTTTACATTAGCTCCGGCCCTGTCGTTGCTGTTGAATAACGAGGTCAGTCTGGATGCCGATTTGAATCGTCTGAAGCAGATGGAGATCAAAGAAATCCTCATTTCTGCACCGGAAAAGGATATTCATGATCAATTGTGGAATACCAATGCTCCGATATATAAATCCGATAAAGCAACACTTATCCGTAAAATACTGGCTGCATTCCCGCAGGTGGATTATATCATGGATGGTCTGTATGCTTCGCAGGATGAAGAGTATCTGGATGGGAAAGCGATGGACGAATTTGTTATTAAATAAACATCTATGTGGAAGAAGTTATTGATTACAGGATGTGTGACCTTCAGTTTGTTGAGTGGAGGTACATTATCCGCACAACCCAGTTGTGAGATAAAGGAGGAAGTTACCTCTGAACAGCTTGACAGGACCCAAAAGGAACTGGTTGCTATGATGAAAGAGTTAAAGAACGACTCTTATTTTCAGACCGAACTGGACAAGGCTGCTGTTCAGTCGAGTCTATCCAAACGGATGGCAGCATATAAAGATCTGACAGTCCGCTTACTGTCTGTTTTGGAGATACAGGCTGAACTGGAATGGATGAAGCCGGAAGCTATTCAGGAGGCTTTAGGTATCATGAAAAAAAGTTCTGGATTTGATGCAGTATTGGCGGATAAACGTTTCGGTGAATTGAAGTCGTTGCTGGCTGGTGGTTTTGATGGTATTTATACCGGAGATGCTCAGGCTATCGACAAGGCAAATAAAACATTGACTTTAAAACGAAAGTTGATGCTGATGAGTCCGGATGTGAATGTCGACAAAATGTTGACGGTTAAGTTCGATCTGGGCGAAAGAGCTAATTTCGTTGGAGCGGGCAGTCTGGGGATTCAGCCGAACAACTGGTCGAACCTAAGTTCTGCCAGCCGTAAGAACTTTAAGGCTCAACTGGTTGAATTGTCGGGCTTGCAAAGTGGCGAATTGAGCGAGAAAGTACTTTATAAACCGGCTGTGGACGGTTCTTCCGTTACCGACTTGGTATTGAACTGGGACGGAAAACGTTTGATGTTTACCGCTTTGGATACGACAAGGAGATGGCAGGTACATGAATTGGATATCAACAACGGAGAGGCTAAGCAGGTTACCAATATCCCGGAACCGGATCTGGAGTTCTTCGATGGAACCTATCTGCCTGACGGACGTATGCTGGCGATCTCCAATATCGGTTATCAAGGCGTACCTTGTGTAAACGGTAGTGATGCGGTTGGTAATATGGTTCTGTATGACCCCAGTAACGGTTACCTGCGCCGTCTGACTTTCGATCAGGATGCGAATTGGCATCCGGTAGTGATGGCAAACGGAAAAGTAATGTATGTCCGTTGGGAGTATACCGACCTGACACATTATTTCTCTCGTATCGTGATGCACATGAATCCGGACGGAACCGAACAGAAGTCGCTGTATGGTAGCGGTTCCATGTTTCCGAACAGTATTTTCGATGTGCAGCCGTTACCGAAGCATACCAACCGTTTCGTCGGAGTTATCTCCGGTCATCATGGAGTGGCCCGTTCCGGTCGTCTGATGATTTTTGATCCGGCAAAGAGCCGTAAGGAAGAAAAAGGAATGATTCAGGAATTGCCTTTCCGTGGTCGTCCGATCATTCCGGAAGTAAAAGATGAACTGGTGAACGGCGTATGGCCGCAGTTTATTAAACCGTATCCGCTGACGGACGAAACTTTCTTGGTAACAGCCAAACTGTCTCCGTACAGTCGTTGGGGAATTTACCTGGTGGATATTTATGATAACCTAACATTGGTTGCTAATGCCGACGATGCCGGTATGATCTATTCTGTTCCGGTGAAAAGTACTCCTATACCTCCGGCAATCCCAGATCGTATCAAACCGAATGAAAAGGAAGCGACTGTCTTTATCCAGGATGTCTATGAAGGCGAAGGCTTAAGAGGCGTTCCGCGTGGAGAGATCAAGTCGTTCCGTGTGTATGCATACGAGTATGCGTATCGCCGGACATTATCCGATCATTATAACCACGGTATCCAGGCAGGATGGGATATCAAGCGTTTGCTGGGTACAGTTCCTGTGGAGAAAGACGGCTCTGCTATCTTTAAGATTCCAGCCAATACACCTGTTTCTTTGCAACCGTTGGATAAAAACGGACGTGCCGTACAATGGATGCGTAGCTGGCTGACCGGTATGCCGGGCGAAGTCGTTTCGTGTGTCGGTTGCCATGAAGACCAGAATACCATTCCTGTTCCGAAACGCGTGCAGGCTTCTACCCGTCAACCTCATGAATTGAAAATAGCGGAAGGCGGCGTTCGCCCTTATACTTTCGCTTATGAGATTCAACCCATTCTTGATCGTGCTTGTGTGGCTTGCCACGATGGAAGCAAACCGGAACGTCCGAACTTCAAGGATACGACATCCGTAGGTATTACCGACTGGAGCGGTACACGTTATTTCCAGAAGAGTTATCTGGCTTTCCATCCGTATGTGAACCGCCAAGGGCCGGAAGCGGATATGTATGTCATGAGCCCGTATGAGTACCATGCTTCTACCAGTGAGATTGTTCGTATGTTGGAACGTGGACATCATAATGTGAAGCTGACCGACAACGAATGGGAGCATCTGGTTATGTGGATTGATATGAATGCACCGGGCCGTGGTACATTCGATGCAGATCTGTTGAATGGTTACGACCAATATACACGTCGTAAGGAGCTGGCTGATAAATATGGCAATGCCGGTGTGGATTGGCGTAAAGAGTTGGCCGATTATGCTTCTTATCTGAAAGGTAAAGGAGAAATCTGTCCGGCAATGCCGGAAAAGGTGACTTCGGCAAAACATAAAGCGGTAAAGATGAAAAGATGGCCGTTGACGGCTGAAGATATTCAGAATCTGTTATCAAAGGAAACAGGACTTCGGAAAGATGTGGAAGTGGCTGATGGTGTAAAGATCACTTTCGTACGTGTACCGGCAGGCAAGTTTGTAATGGGAACGAATGATGCTTATCCGGATCAAGCCCCTGCATTCAAGGCCGAAGTAAAAAAGGGTTTCTGGATGTCGGAAAAAGAGTTGACCAACGAACAGTATAATGCGTTGGTTCCGGAGCATGACAGTCGTATCTATGCACAGTTCTGGAAGGATCATACAACTCCCGGTTATCCGGCCAATAAACCGAACCAGCCGGTTATCCGTGTCAGCTATGAAGAAGCTATGAAGTATTGCGATATACTTTCGGAAAAGACCGGATTGAAGGTGACGCTTCCGACAGAAGTGCAGTGGGAGTGGGCCTGTCGTGGTGGTAGCGACCAGCCGTTTTGGTATGGTGCGATGGATGCCAACTTTGGCTCGTATGAAAACCTAGCGGATGTCCAGTTGGAAAAAATGGCGGTAACAGGTATCGATCCGCAGCCGATGGCAAAGGATAATCCCTGGTTCCCGTATTACAATTATCTGCCGAAAGTTGAGACGGTCAATGACGGTATGATGATACCGTCCGATGAATATAACTACAGGCCGAACCCGTTCGGGCTGATCAACATGCATGGTAACCTGCAGGAATGGACTCGTTCACTGTATGCTCCTTATCCTTACAGTGAAAAAGCCCAGGCGACAGCTGATACCCGTCAGGTCGTGGCCCGTGGCGGTTCATGGATAGACCGTCCGAAAGATGCTACAGCAACTGCCCGCCGTGTTTATCTGCCCTGGCAGCGTGTCAATAATGTGGGGCTTCGCCTGATCATTGAGGATTGACTTGGGTGAAATATGTATCATAAAATATGTAATTGGAAACTCTAAAAGAATGAAGTGTTTGATTAAACATATTGTCTTATTGTCAATTATTGGATTTCTATTAGCTTGTACTCAACAATTTCGCTCTGATTCTTGAAATCGGATACTTTTAAGCGGGAATTGTGGGGTACAGTTGGATACAGCAGCAACAGGGATTATTTCTGGTTGGTTGTCCCGATTCTTTATTCCTGCCATGTACTACCGGTTATGAAAGAAAGGGTATTTATAATACAGATACGGTGCAGACTACAGCTCTTTCTAAAGAGTATGTGTTTGAAGAAATAGCACTGTACACAAGACTGTATGTATACCGGAGGAGTGGAGAGGTACATGTATCCGTTTGATAATGGAACGGACTAAGCCAACGACCGTTTGGATTGATGGGAAAGAGGTTGGAACTAATAGTAATATTTCTACAGCCCAACAATATGAGTTGTCTTCTTATTTATCTCCCGGATCTCATGATATTGCTATTATAGTGGATAATGGGAAATAGGCTGTTCCGGAAAAAGTGTATGGATCTTCTCATGCCTATTCCAGTTCCACACAGACAAACTGGAATGGGATTATTGGTGACTTTTTTCATAAAATACATTCTTTTTCAAGCCGATATCTCATAACAAGTCAATCTTGCAGGATATCGGCTTTTTATATTCGGTCACGGAACAAATCTACGATCAAACGGATTTCCTATGTTCTTTTCGGCATTCAGTCGGAAACTGTACTTTTGTCTACCGGATCTTTTTGGGGCTTTCTACCCGTCCTTATCCCTGTTGTTTTCTCCATACACATGAGATTTTTGGTTTGTACTTTTTTCTTCTAGAATCCGCGACTTTGGAGCGGATTCTCCCGCCCTTTTGTCGGACAAGGACACAACTTGCTCTGTTCGCTTGAACAGAGAATCCTCATAAATTCGGATTGCCATGCAACGTTTACACAAAAAGAGTTTTTTTCTGATCAAATTTTGTTTCAATGCCCGCTTTTAAAGAGAAGTATAACCGCTTGGTTATCTGTTAGTATCCGGACATCTGGTGACATCTGATGTCACCAAAGCCGGATTTGGCGGCATCTGCCATACTTTTGTAACGGGATATAAAAACGGTGTCATGCCCGGTCACCGGAATATCCCCATGTCGGCGCTCCGACAGTTCCTGCTATTGACATTCCATCATGATGTTATGTCAATATGTCAAGAGGAAAATGGAAGATCGTATTGCAAGTATGAGAGTTTCTCATGACAAGCTCCGGAAATGTCGGGACCCCGTGAAAATGGTACGGTACCGGCAGACAGCCTTCCTGCATTCTTCCGGCACGGCTTTGGACCGGCGGGGCGGGAATGTTTTCGAGATGACATGACAGTTTCATGATATGGGAAACCATCGGTACAAGGAGCCGGCGTGATTAAAAAAGGACGGGACAACAAAACGATTATTAACCAATCATTCGGAAGCCTATGAGCAAACGATGTGTCTTTGTCGCCATGAGCAGTCAGAAAGGCGGCGTGGGCAAGTCCACCATGACGGTGCTTCTTGCCGGTTATTTTCATTACGTAATGGGATATAATGTCGCGGTCGTGGACTGTGACTATCCCCAGTTCAGTATCAAGGCGCTGCGCAGTCGGGATACCCAAAATGTGGAAAAGAACGTGAATCTCCAGCGTATGTTGTGCGGACAGTTCGACCGGACAGGCAAAAAGGCGTATCCTGTCCTTACCAGCGTTCCGGGCAAGGAACTGAAGACGGCACTTCCCTTGACAGGTGGGTGTGACATTCTCTTTTTTGATCTTCCGGGAACGGTGAACTCGCCTGGAGTCATTAAGACGATTGTCAATATGGACTATGTGTTCACCCCGATCATACAGGACCGTATGGTGATGCAAAGCAGCCTTTCCTTCTTATTGGCCCTGAAAGACTTCATACAGCAGAATCCGGACATGCCCTTGAAGGAAATCCGTATGTTCTGGAACCGGATGGACGGGCGTGTATCCAAAAGGCTGTCCTATCAGTACGGACTTCTTTTCAAGGAACTGGGATTGAAGGCTCTCGATACGGTCATACCGGATATGGAGCGCTATGGCAGGGAAACCTCCCCCGAGGAGCGGATCCTTTTCAGAAGTACGCTTTTCCCTCCTTCCGGGAAATTGCTGAAAGGCAGCGGTCTTGATACGCTGGCCGGAGAGATAGAATGCATTATCCATCCTGACAGGCAAAAGGCATGAGAAGAAAGGAATTTATGAACGTGAATGAGGAACGCCTGAAAGAGATCATGGCGCACGAGACCGATGCCGACGGATGTCCGAAGACGCATCCGGACGGGATAGAGAAAGAGGAAGACAGGGGAAAGGAAGGGAAGGAGTCTGTATCCATACCCGATGGCAGGACAGAAAAGCCGACCGTTTTCCACAAGCCCGCTGTCCGGTCAGGGACCTCCCTTGCGGAAAGGATGAAGACATATCGTGCCGACTATCTCAGCCGCAGGGAGTACGTCCACCGCAAGCAGACCTATATCAGTTATGAGACCTACCGCAGACTGGCACGCATACTCCCCCTGCTCAGCGAGGGCATGACCGTACCGGCATTCCTTGACAATGTGCTCAACCGTCATCTGGACGAGCATGGGGATGTGCTTGACGAGATGGTCCGTACCGGTACACGGAACTCACGCTGACACGTGGAACGATGGGAATGACAGACGAAAAGACATGGGAACCTGTTCGTCCCGCCAATGGAGTGTGACAAAAAGAAAGGGGCGTCCGGCGGGTCTATACCCGGTCAGACACTCCTTGGTGTATATTTATTTTATGTACAGCCTATCTTAAAATCGGATTCGAGAGCAGTATCTTGTAATAGACCGTTCCGTTCACCTCCATGGGTGTCTTCGCCATCATGAACTGTACGCTTTTCCGCTCCACCTTCGCCTGCCGCATGAGCCTGTGCACGATAAACCCCGCAGAGAATCTTGCACACCTTTTGTCCTTCCATACGATGAACCCGTCATCATCGGTGGTACGGCAGATGTACCAGTCCCCCGTCTCGTCATCATGCGCAAAGCTTACCCGGCCTCCGCCAAGAACACCCAGTTCAATTGACATCATCTTTGATAGATAGACAGTTCCCCTGCTGTCCAGATTGATGGTCCGCTTGCCCTTGTATGTGACTTCCTGCGGACGGGAATTCTCCTTGTTATATACGATAAGTGCCATAGTCCTTTCCTTCTATAATGGTGATAAATGACTTCCGTTCAGGATATCGCTCCTTCAATTACCAGCATCTGGCTCCTCCACGCAAAACTCCTATGCGAGCGCACCGCTTCCACTATGGCGCATACTTTCTGTGATATTGCTATAGCTGAGATGCCCATGCATTCCGCCAGTGCCTTGAAAGAGAAACTGGCCTCGTAGAACCGGAGCATGAACATCCGGTATTCGTCATAAGAGAATTTCTGCCGGATAAAGCGGAGTATGTCCCTTACCAGCCTCTCACATCCGTTCAGGTCGTCCGTGGAAAGAAACTCCGCCTCCTCACCGCATCTGAGGAAAAAATCGTCTTCAGGATGGGCATACCGGTTCTCTCTTTTTATCTTTACCAGAGCCGCTTTTTTGTAGCATCCGACAAAATACGCGTCATAATCCGTTATGTCCTTTCCGGGGACTAGCACCTGCTTCCTTACGAAAAGGTAGGTGTCATGGAAATTGTCCTCGTCCAGCATTCCGTACCGGCGTAACGTCCCTCTCAGTCTGTCATAGGATTTAGTGAACCATTCGTTGAACAGTCTTTCTTTTTCTGTGCTCTTGTCTGCCATAGCCTTATATTTTTTTGAGTTATACATGGCCTACACGGGTAGGCATTCTTATTTCTTGTGCTTCCTCCAGTTTGTTTTTCGGCGGTCTCCGGCAAGGCTTGCCTTCACGAGCAACCAGCCCGCAGGGCCGCCTTGTGGGACCGATCTGAAAAACAACTTTCTTTGCCGCAAGAAATGAGGATGACAGATTGCGTTACATTTATTCGTAAAAGCTTTTGTTATTTCCACCTCATGATGTATTTTCGTGAGTGCTTATTACATTTTAGAAAGCAGACGGGAAATGGAAGAATATTCGAAATATCCGGTAGAGGTAATCAGTGGCATCGCCGAAGAAACGGGCATGGGAATGGTCTGTTTCTTGAATCCGGACACTTTGGAAACCGAAAGCGTGCCGGGAGCTTCATACGGTTCTTATGAGTGTGGAGATTTTGACAAATATTATCAGGAAGTTTACAGGAAGGTGGAGCGTTGGGAGAACTGCGTCCGCATTGACCCGCCGGAGCTGGGAGAGTCCTTCGGGATCATGGAGCGTTTCATTCGGGATTGCATACCGGATGATGCCGGAATAAAAGAGAGGTTGCGGAAAGCCGTATCGGGACGGAAGCCATTCAGAAATTTCAAATATGTCATTGATGGAAGCGAATACCGTCAGAAATGGTTTGATTTCAGACAAGGACAACTCGAGCGGCTTGTAGCGGATTACCTGAATAGCCTGGATATAGATGCGTCTGCCAAATAAAAATCATTTTTAGACTTTTTCTCATATTTTTATATACAAGGATTTGAATATGAGAATCTGAGCAGAACGGAGAAACTGGATGGTTTCCAAATTGTATATACAAAATGTAGAATCTCACAGATTTGCATAACTATCTGTCAAATAGTATTTCTTCCATATTCTTCCCATTCAAATCCTGTTCATTACGGAGTAAGGATATGTTGTGGTATTTCTTTGTGAGTTTTGGATATATTGACTCAATATATCTGATAAGGCGCTTCTCTTCCAATGTTCCAAAACTATCCTCGTAAGAGTGCCAATCGGCTTTTGAGAGGTCCATACACAGATACATATTCTCTGTTTCCAACATAGACTTACCAATTCTTTAACTGTTAAGTAATAATTTTTGTGTACGTTCACAGAGACTTCTTGTATCTGTTTCGGACGGAAAAGCTTTGTTCCTTATCCGATACCGCCTTTTGACAACAATGGTTCTATCTGATGGAGAACCTATATTGCACAAAAAAGTTTCTCTTTCTGCGTCAGATCATCCAACACTTCTTGTTTGGCATATACCAGAATATTGATTCCCGCTAAATATGAGTAACCCTTGATAAAGTTCTTAATAGACTCCAAATTGGAATAAGAATCTTTAAGATTTGAGAACTTAAAAGTATCAAAACGGTTAATCACAGCACGAATGACATGATTACCAAATTTTCCAAACATAAATGCAGGATAAGGAACAGAGATGGTATTTGATGAAGTCTCGGATTCAAATGCTAAACCGATACTCATATCTTGTTGATATGCCACCTAATCTCAAGTGAAATCATTTTATGGGATAGTTTCATTTGGAATCAGGTGGCTTCAAGTATGGTCTGATTGTTTTCCAGTCCTTATCAGACCACGAATTTGCTTCTCATCCCTTTCATTTCTTCGGAAACGGTCTTGTCCAAAACCCTCGCGTATATTTTGGTTGTCCTGATGTCTGTATGCCCGAGCATTTTCGCAACGGATTCCATTGAAACCCTGTTGGCCAGCGCGACGGTCGCGAATGTATGCCTGGCCACATGCGTGCTCAGTGGTTTATTGATACCGCATATGTCAGCGATCTCTTTCAAATAACTGTTCATCCGCTGGTTACTGGGTACCGGCAAGACCACTCCTTTTTTCAGGCATTCCGGATGTGTCTTGTACTTCTCCAAAATCATCCGTGGAATGTCCAACAGTGGAATGTCACACATGTTGTCCGTCTTTTCCCGGGCTTTTCTTATCCAGTACTCGCCATTGACATCCTTTATTATGTGTTCATATCGCAAGTGCTGTACATCGGTAAAGGCCAGCCCGGTCAGCGCACAAAACACGAATATGTCCCTGACCGTTTGCAGGCGGGGAATGGTGAATTCCTTTTTCAGAAGTATGTTCAATTCCTCTTCCGTAAGGAACGCCCGGTTCGTTTTTGTTTGTTTAAAATGAATCTCCAGAAAAGGATCGTCCGTTATCCATTTGTTCACAAGCGCCACTTTTATTATCTTCTTGAAGTTTTTCAGATATTTTACCGTGGCATTCTGGGCACATGATTTTTCTGTTTTTACATAGTGCTCAAACCGGGCGATGAACTCATGGTTTATCTCTTTCAAAGGTATATCGTTCATCCTGTATTCCTTTTGCAGCAGTTCACCCAGATACCTCGCGGTCCGTTCATAGCGCAGGACAGTCCCGGCGACATAATCCTTGCCCATCAACTCCCTGTACTTTCGGTTATGTTCCTGGAAAACCTCCAGCAGCATCTTCGGAGAGTCTCCCTCCCCGTAATAACGTCTTTTTAAGACATCGGCCGTGATCGGCTTCCCGTCCTGCTCCAGTTCCCTGTGGATCTGTAAAACTTTCATACGGACCGTATCCAGATAATGGTTCAATTCCATAGATTTCCTTTCCTTACCTATGGCACATTCCTTTTGGGAATTCCACTTGGAAATGTCCACGCTTCTTTTAATCTGTATCTCGGCCCGTTGCCCGTTAACCGTTATACGCATACAAATGGGTGCCTCTCCGTTTTTTAGGAGTTTAGACTTCTTGATGAGGAAAAGAATCGTAAAGTAGTTTCTCTGCATAGCCATACTCAAAAAAATGATGTTACAAAATTAATTTTTACGAGTCGGTTTCGAACCACGCAAAATTCGGAAAATCAATGAAATATGATCTAATTCGGTGGACTTTTTCAGGTAGATGTCAAGTCCACCTATTTCACCTGTGATCATCACTGTTTTTTGCGGTGAAATGCAGTATTTGGAGAAAATAAAAATCCCTGATAATGATTGATTATCAGGGATTTGCTTGATTTTTCTTTTGTTTTCAGTGATCCGCCTGGGGTTCGAACCCAGGACCCCATCCTTAAAAGGGATGTGCTCTACCTGCTGAGCTAGCGAATCATCCTGTGCGTTACTTCTGTAATGCGGGTGCAAAGGTAGGGCTTTTTTTTATATATGCAATAGCTGATGCAAGTTTTTTTATTCTTTTGGGAATGTTTTTTTCTTTTGGACCTTTGACAACTCGTGCTTCTCTACAAGAGACTGGTCTTCTTCCATAAGTATAAAACGTTTATAATAAGAGAGAAAGAGAGTTGTCAGGGGGAGAGCGATGATTAAGCCGATAAAACCTAATAAAGTTCCCCAAATGGATAAAGAAAGAAGGATGATGGCCGGATTCAGTCCCATAGCCTTTCCCATAATGCGGGGAGTGAGATACAAGTCTTGTATGCACTGCACGATGCAAAGGACGAGAATTCCCGATCCGAAGATCAGCCAAAAGTTTTCTCCGGTCTCCGCAGCTTTGAGGAGACTCAGCAAGATCATCGGGATGATACCGATCGTTTGCATATAAGGAATGAGGTTGAGGAAACCGATGAATAACCCTAGGATAACGGCCAGCGGGAAACCGACGATCTTAAATCCGATGGCGAAGAGGATGCCGACACATAAGGCAATCAATGACTGTCCGCGGAAGTAGCGGTTCATACTATATTCGACATCGTCGGCTAACCCTTGGACAAAGGGGCGGTAACGTTCGGGAATCAGGCGGATCCAACCGTTGACAATCCGTTCGTAATCCAACAGGATAAAGATGAAGTAAAGGAAGATTACAAACACGATCGTAATACTGAACAGAATGGAGAAAGTATTAGTCAGTACGATCCACATTTTGGGAGCGATCTGTTTGACCGCCTTTTCTATGTTCTCTTTGCTCAGGAGCTGTGCCAACTGGTCCGGGTCGATATTCTTTTCCAGATACTCTGCCCATGACTGCGGAATCATCGGGATATGTCCGTAGCCGCTGTTATGTTCCTGCATCAGTTCCAAAGTCCGGTTGAACTCCTGGGTGACAGAGGGGACGATCACGACACCCACCAGTGAGATCACCAGAAGGGTAGACACGAGAACGGCCAGGATAGACAGCAAACGGCTTTTCAGCTTGACTTTATACTGGAAGAACTTGACGAACGGCTGCATCATATAAGCCAGCAGCCAGGCAATCAGGAATGGTAACAAAGCATTTCGCAGGACGGCGATCAGGTAGATGATACCACTGATAACAGCCAGGCCGAACAGAATACGTGCTACCCTGTCGAATGTGAACGGTTTATCAAACAATGGGTTCATATTAAATTCTTATCTTTGCAGGCAAAGATAATGCAAACCGACTTATCTTCGCCTTTATGGCAAAGATAAAATAAAGTTGAATAGAAAGGATGATACGAAACAAAATAGTACTGCTTTGCCTGTTGCTTTGCCTTCATTTGCTTGCCGGTGCACAGACTCCCGCCCCCGTCAAATGGTTATTGCAGGCCCCTTATATGCGGGGAGCCTCTTTTTCTCTGGTAGTGAAAGATGTGCAGGAGGGAAGAACGGTCTACAGTTATGATACGGACCGGCTGCAATCGCCCGCTTCGGTGTTGAAGACGGTAGCCACGGCGACAGCGCTTGAGATATTGGGAGAAGACTATCGCTATCCGACCACGTTGGAATATGACGGAATACTGGAAAACGGCACGTTGGAGGGAAACCTCTATATAAAAGGAAGCGGTGATCCCTCCTTGGGCTCTTCGCATTTCGCACTGGGGCAGAACAAGTTTTTGTCAACCTGGATAGCTGCTTTGCAGAAAGCCGGCATCAAGCATATAACAGGATCGGTCATATCGGACGAAAGCATTTTCGACACCGAAGGCGTCTCTATTAAATGGCTCCGGGAAGATATGGGGAATTATTATGCCCCCGGAAGTTATGGTATTTCCATCTTCGACAATATGTATAAGTTATCCTTGCAGACTGGGGCTGCCGGGACGCGGCCGGTCTTGAAGGGGACAGAGCCGGATATCCCTTTTATCCGGTTTAAGAACTACCTGAAAGCCGCTCCGGTTTCTTCGGACAGCGCTTATATTATCGGTGCTCCGCTCGATGACGTGCGCTACCTGTATGGTGTCCTGCCTGCGAACCGGGAGGCGTATGTCTTGAAAGGAGATATCCCCGATCCTGCCTTATATTTGGCACGCTATCTGACGGACCAGCTTCAGCAGAAGGGAATACGGGTGGACGGGTCCCCTTCCTGCTACCGTATCGAGGTGGAGGAAAACCGGTGGAAGAAGGGAGAGAGGAAAGAGATTGTCACGACCTATTCGCCCACGCTGCGGGAGATAGCAAGCGTATGCAACCATGTCAGCCATAACCTATATGCGGATGCTTTGGTCAAAACGGTCGGATTGCAATACAAACCGCGAAGGAACGAGATGATCTCCTCGTTTGGTCGTGGTGTGCAGGTCGTGAAAGAATATTGGGAGAAGAAAGGTTTGGATGTCTTTCCGCTCCGGATGAACGACGGCAGCGGCTTGGCTCCGGCAGATAAGGTGTCGGCCGGATTTATGGGAGAGCTGTTGGTCTATATGGCGACGGAATCTGCTGTTTCGGATGCTTTCATAGCCTCTTTACCACAAGCCGGGATAGAGGGATCAGTGCGCAATTTCTTGAAAGGATCGAAGTTGCAGGGAAAAGCCCACCTGAAAAGCGGGGGCATTACGGGTGTCAGGAGCTATGCCGGCTATATCACGAAAGATGGAAAGACGTATGCGGTAGCCGTTTTCTCGAATAACTATTCTTGCCCGATGAGCCGGATGACTAGGGCTTTGGAAAAGTTGCTGTTACAACTTTTTTAATTAATTGAGAATTGGGCTACGCCGTATCATCTTAACAAAGTTAATTGTCCATTGTCAATTGAAATTGAGTGACCGTTGCGCCAGGAATTCGACAAGCCTCGGTTTGTAGTTGTCGGAGATCGGGATATATTCTTTTCCGAACACGATCCGGTTCCGTTCGATCACCTTGATCTTTTCAGGCTGTAAGCATCTCTTCCAGCGACTTCATGCTCATCAGTGAAAGGATGGGATGCGGTTCATCCTCGATAAAAATTTTGACATAGTCTTTCAGCCCTTCGATATAGAGTATTTTGCGCAGTTCGACCTGTACCTGCTTATACTCAGTCTTGATGAAGATCGACTCGATCTCTGCCGCAGGCGCTTGCATATGCTCGTACCATTGCAACGCCTTGTTGGCCGCCTTGAGGAAATCCGGGTAACTGATCGGTTTCAGCAGATAGTCGAGGGCGTTCACCTTGTAGCTGTCGAGGGCATACTGTTCGAAAGCCGTCGTAAAGATGATGCGGGTATCCGCCTCCAGTATCCGAGAAAATTCCATGCCGCTCAGTTCCGGCATCTGGATATCGAGGAAAAGCAGCTCTACCGGCTGGGCGCTCAATACGGGCAATGCCTCAAGGGCGCTGTTGAACTTTGCTGTGAGGCGGAGGAACGGAGTCTTGTTTACATAACTTTCCAGCAGACTGATGGCCAGTGGTTCGTCATCGATGATTGCACATGTTAACGTCATAATTTGTTGTATTGATGTACCGGACAAAAATATAATAAATCCTTATGCCTGCAATTCTAACAGGCAAACATATTCGTCTCCTTTTTGCCCGTACGTGAAAATATGATGCGACGGATACAGCAATTCCAACCGCCTGCTGAGATTCTGCAGCCCAATGCCGGAACCGCTCTTGTCCTGTCCGTTGTCTTTCGGGAAGTCGCTGTTGCGGATAGAGCAGACGATCCGTGTCCCTTCCTGGTGAATCTTCAAGTCGATAAACGAGGGCTTGTTGTGGCTCACCCCATGCTTGAAAGCATTCTCGATCAGGGAGATGAAAAGGAGAGGCGCCACCTGGGTTTCAGATGTGGCGGACGATATGTCGGTCGTGAGTTTCACATGTTCCGGCAGGCGTATACGCATCAGTTCCACATAGTTCCGGATGAAATCGAGTTCCTTCTCCAACGGAACCATCGGCTGGCTGCTGTCGTAGAGCACGTAGCGGAGCAGGCGGCTCAGGTCGTGTACCGCCTCCTGCGCCTTCTCCGGGCTGAAAGCGATCAAGCTGTAGATATTGTTCAGCGTGTTGAAAAGGAAATGGGGGTTCAACTGACTTTTCAGGTTCTGCAATTCCGCTTCGGCACGGCTTTTCTCCAACTCCCGGCGGGACGATTCCATCTCGTACCAACTTCCGGTCATCTTGATGGCGACGCTTAGCCCTGCCACCAGCATATACAGCATGGCGTTCACCATGAAGAAACCGACCGTCTCCTGCCATTCCCTTTCCGGCCTCGGATGTTCCCATTCGGGATGCGGGAGCAGTTCGAACATCAGATGGACGGCCCCCATCGAGGCAGCGATCAGTACGACATTGCATAGCAAGAACTTCCAGGGACGCTTGGCGAACAGGAAATGGTCGATCAGCACGAAATAGTTGGCATAGAACACCAGCATGAACGACAGCGGGACGATCATGGAGCGGACGTAGCTCAGGACCGTCACCGTCTGCGACTCGCGTCCGGTGAAGAAGAACGGCAGCCCGAAGAGGATGGCCCAGGCTGCGATATGGATCAGCTTCCCCATGCCTTTGAAGGGGGGAGCCGGTAATGTGTGCATTGTCTCTGTTGTTCCCATTTATGCAAAGATACTGTTTATTATATATCAGAGAACATCGGTCATGGAAGAGGCTCTGCGTCGAGCATGCCTAATAGCTATGAGGTATATTGCCTCGTACCTATGAGGTGAGTTGCCTCATATCTTTGAGGTACGTTGCCTCATACCTATGAGGCATGCTTGACGCAGAGCGTCTTCTTCCCTCGATGCTTCCCGCCTGCTATTCGTAACGTATTGCCTCTATCGGGTCGAGCTGTGCCGCCTTTTTGGCCGGATACCATCCGAAGAATACACCCGTGACGGTACATACGGCGAACGAGAGGACGACGCTCCAGGGCTGGATGTAGATCGGAAAGTGGGCGACTCCGTTCACGACAAGGGCCGCGCCCACTCCAAAGACTACACCTATCAAACCGCCTGTCACACTGATCAGGATGGACTCGATCAGGAACTGTGCCAGGATGTCGATGCCTTTTGCCCCGATACTCATACGGAGGCCGATCTCGCGTGTACGCTCCGTCACGCTGACGTACATGATATTCATGATCCCTATACCGCCTACGAGGAGCGAAATACCCGCCACAGCCGCCAACAGCACGGTCATCATATCCGTAGTGCTTGTCAACATCGTGCTCAACTCCTGCTGGCTACGGATGGTAAAATCATCATCGTCACTTTCCTTCAACTTATGGTTGCGGCGGAGTATTTCAGAAATCTCGTCGATGGCCTGGTCGGTGTATTCCTCCTTGAGGGCCGAACAGGTAATGCCTTGCAGATGGGTGATGGCCAGGACCTTTTTCTGAATAGTTGTGTATGGAGCTAAGATTAGGTCGTCCTGGTCCATTCCCATGCTGTTGTATCCTTTGCTTTCCAGCACGCCTACGATGCGGAAAGGTAATTTCTGAAAACGTATGACCTTGCCTACCGGGTTGCTGCCGTCGGGGAAGAGGTTATCGACGACGGTCTTGCCTACCACGCATACTTTGGCGGCTGTCTGGATGTCCTGTTCGGTGAACATGTCGCCGTCCTCGACTTTGTAGCGCCGTATCTCCAGGTAGTCGGGACTGATGCCGTAGACCGTGGTCGGGGCGTTGTTGGCGCCGTAGATCGCCTGCCCGCTGCTGTTGACGGAAGGAGAAACGGCCGAGACAAAGCGTGTTTCGTCCACAATGTCTTCGTAATCCTGTAGTTTCAGGGTTTCCATTGCGGAGGCATCCTGCCGGACACCGCCACGCACGTCGGCGCCCGGGTGTATCATGATCATGTTGGAACCCATCTCACTGATCTGAGCCTGTATGCTTCGCTTCGAGCCTTGTCCGATGGCAAGCATCGTGATCACGGAGGCCACGCCGATGATGATGCCCAGCATCGTGAGGAAGCCGCGCAATTTGTTATTGGCGAGTGCCCGGACGGCTATTTTTATTAGGTTTGTTCCGTTCATTGTTATTGTTGTTTTATAAGTGATTCTTTAAACACCTTTGCCTCCTTCCGCTTGTATCGGATGATTCCGGTATTCGCATAAAGGGCCCTCCACGGAAGGGTGGCAAGATCAATCGTCATTCTTCGGCAGCCGCGCCAACGCTTCTGCCGCGTTCAGGATATTCCGGTTGACCGTGTCGGAGGTGACATGCCCGTCGCGCAGCGTGATGTTGCGGCTGCTGTACTGGGCGATCTCCGGGTTGTGGGTCACGAATATGATGGTACGTCCCTCGGCATGCAGTTTCTGGAAAAGAACCAGTATCTCGAAGGAGGTACGGGTATCGAGATTTCCGGTCGCTTCATCGGCGAGGATGACGGCGGGGTCGTTTACCAGCGCCCGGGCGATGGCGACACGTTGCATCTGTCCTCCGGACATCTGGTTACTTTTATGCATCAGGCGGTCGCCCAGACCTACGGCAACCAGCGATTCGACTGCTTTCTTGTGTCGTTCGGCTGCACTGTAGGACGAATTGTACATCAAGGGCAGCTCCACGTTCTCGACCGCTGTCGTCTTAGGCAGCAGGTTGTAGTTCTGGAAGACGAACCCGATTTTGCGGTTGCGCAAGGTGGCGCGGGCGTTCTTACCCATCGTGCGGACCGATGTGCCGTCGAGGTAATATTCTCCGCTGGTCGGTGTATCCAGGCAACCTAACGTGTTCAGCAGGGTACTCTTTCCTGAGCCGGATGTCCCCATGATGGTGACAAATTCGCCTTCATAGATCGTGAAGGAGACGCCACGCAAGGCATGGACCGTTTCGTCTCCGACCTTGAAGTCACGCTTGATGTTTTCTAATTTGATTATCTCTTTCATATTGTTGTACTCCTTGTTTGGAGGGCAGATATATAAAGCCTGCCCCTACTTGGCACTCTTTTTGTTCTTATTGCTTCCCGGAGGACCTGGCATGAACGGGCTTCTTTCCGTTTCGGCTTCGGCTGCCGGAGTAATGGAGGAGGCTTCGAGATCGACAGCCAATTCTTCACCTTCGTTCAGGCCGTCGGTTATCTCGATCATATTTCCGCTGGTGGAACCGACGGTAACGGCTTTCGGCTTCAGCTCCTGCCCGTTCTTGATCCATACGAGACGTTTCCCGGCAGGGGCTTCCTTGCCGGCTTCGGAGACGATGTAGCCTAGTTGCGTCAACATTTGTACATCCGGTACGAAGCGGAGTGACTTGGTTGGGACTGTCAGTACGTTATCGCGTTCCAGCGTGAAGATCGTCACGTTGGCTGTCAGGCGCGGCTTCAATTTAAGGTCGGGATTATCGGCCGATATCACCACTTCGTAGGTAACGACCGTCGAGGTCGAGGTGGAAGAAGAGCTGCTGGTGCTTTCGCTGTCGCCGAGGCGGATTTGCATGACCGTACCTTCGAATACGTCGTTCGGATAGGCGTCGACGGTGAAGGATACACGTTGCCCATTTTCTACGTTACCTATGTCGGCTTCATCCACGTCGGCTATCACCTGCATCTTGGTCAGGTCTGCCGCGATGGTGAACAGGGTCGGAGTCTCGAAGCCGGCGGCCACGGTCTGTCCTTCTTCAACTGCGCGGTTGATCACGACACCGTCGATCGGGCTGGTGATCGTCGCATATTCGAGGTTGCGGTTCACTTTGACCATTGCCGCTTGGTTTTGTTCGTAGGCGGCTTTTGCTTTCTCATAGTTGTATGTGGACGTTTCATAGTCCGAGTCGCTGATCAGCTTTTTTTCGAAGAGGATCTTGTTGCGGGCGTAATTCTTCTGTTGGTACTCGAATTCGCTTTTGCTGCTTGCCAGCTGTGCCTCGGCGGATGCGAGTTCGGCTTTCAGGTTGACCTTGTCCATTTCGGCGATCAACTGCCCTGCTTTGACCACGTCGTTATAGTCTGCATACAACTTGTCGATGATACCGGACACCTGCGTGCCGACTTCGACTTCCGTTACCGGCTCGACTGTTCCGGTTGCCGTTACCGTGTTCGAAATGGAACTGCGGCCCACTTTGGCGGTTTCGAGCCGGATACCGCCTTTCGACGTTTTGTCTGTGAAGAACCAGATGCCTCCGGCCACGACCAATACGCCTACTATACCGATAATTAGTTTCTTCTTGTTCATATCTTTATCTGTTTTTATTTCTTTCTGGATGTCGATCCCTTTTGCAAGGGAGGTGTGCCAAAAGTGCCTTGTTCCTGCGTCAAGCGCGGAGATAAGGGGATTTTGACACATCCTCCGAAACAAAAAGAGAGTGAATATATTCATTAGCGGTTCACCCCTAATGCCGTGTTTCAGAATAAATTGATTTCTTCTCCTTGGTAGAAGCGCAACAAGCCTGCGTTCAGTATGGCCGTGTATTTGGCCTGGAGCGTTTCCTGTTGTGCGCTTAACAGGTTATTTTTTTCCGTGAGCAATTCTACTGTATTTTTCATGCCGACGTTGAATTGTTCGCTGACGAGAGAGTAGCTGGTTTCCGTGCTCTTCAACTTCTGTGAAGCTGCCACGTATTGCTGTTGTGCGCTGTTGGCGGCTAGCCAGAGGTTTTCGATGGTCTTGTAGAGTGTCTTCTTGTTGTCCAGCAGGTCCAGCTGGCTAGTCTGCTTTTGCAGCTTGGCCTTGTTGATGGAACTTTTCGTCTGCCGCTTGTCGAAGATGGGGATGCTGAGGGTCAGTCCCAGCGAGTTGTTCCAGTTCTGCTTGACCTGTTCGCTGAAGCTGAAGTCGCTGCCGTTGGCATTCGTGCTTCCGATGCCTGCGCTGAGGTTTAAGGTCGGGAGATATCCTGCACGTGCCATCTTGATGCTCAGGTCCGAGCTCTCCACGTTCAGCTTTCCTGCTTCTATTTCGGGACGCAGGCTGAGGGCGGTGTTGTAGACATCGTCTTTTTCGGGAAGCGGGATCAGGACGTTGCTGTCGCTCAGTTGCGGCAGGTAGAGGTCCATTTCGATGTCCCCGTCCAGTTCGAGAAGCTGTTTCAATTGCAACTTATAATCCTGCAGGGTAGCCTGGGATGTCACCAACTGGTAGTTGTCGCTGCTTACCTGCGCTTCCAGTTGGGCGAGGTCGCTTGAGGCGATACTGCCGACGTTGAACAATTCCTGTCCCCGTTCAAACTCTTTCCGGCTTACTTCAAGTGTCGATTCGTTTACTTTGACAGCTTCGGCCGAGTAGAGGATCTGTACATACAGTTGGGTGATACTTTCCTCGATCGAGTTTTCGCTTTCGTCCACATTCAGTTCGGCGATGCGGTTGTTCAGCTTCTGTTGTTTGACGGTGTTCACCCGTTTGCTGCCGTTATACACGGTCCAGTTGGCGTCGATGCCGTAGCTGCCGTTGTACGAGGTTTTGCTTTCGCTTGTCGTGATGTTATCGCCGCTGATGATGGTGCCTCTTGCACTGTTCGGGCGGTTGACGACGCGCTGGCTGATGTTCCCGCTCAAGGAAGGCAGGAAATCCGCCTTGGCTGTCTTTACGTCTTCTTGGGTACTCTCGGCGCTGATGCGATTCCGCTGGATGGTGATGTTATGCTCCAGTGCATAATCGATGCAATCGCGAAGCGTCCATTGTTTGGGTGTGTCTTCCTCCGCATTCATCCCGGTGGGCAGGAGAAGCAGGCAGGAGAGGAGTAGGGAAGAAATCTGTTTCATGATGCTTTCGTTTTGTAACCTGACAATCTTTTTACCTTTTTACGAAAGCAAAACTACAACAGGATGAAAGCCTGCACAATCAGATTAGAAAAAGAGGTGCGTTTCCTCGACAAAGAAGGACTTTCTATCGATGAAAGCCTGACTTGAAATAAGGGTGTTTATCCATAGAAAGTCCTGAATATTGATTGTGGAAGTCCAGGTTTTTTACTCTGAAGGTCCTGACTTCTTGTTACGAAAGTCCTGACTTTTGCGGTAAAATTTACCAATAGAGAACTATCCCGGCGATTCCTGCCAGGATAATCATCAGGATCGGGTTGATCTTGAACTTCCAGGTGAGGATGAACGCAGCCCCGAAGATCAGGAAACTTTTATAGTCGATGAAGTTCTCGCTATTCATCAATAGCAAAGCCGCTGCCGCAATCAGGCCGACCGTAGCCGGACGGAGGCCGTAGAACGCGGCTGCTACATATTTGTTGTTCCTGAATTTGGCAAAGGCGTATGAGATGGCCAGCACTAACAGGAAAGAGGGCAGGCAGACGGCAAATGTCGTCAGGCAGGAGCCTAATACGGCCATCGCGGGCGAATAGCCGGCATTGTGGATGGCTGTATATCCGATGTAGGTGGCGCTGTTGATCCCGATCGGCCCGGGGGTCATCTGCGAGATGGCGACGATATCCGTAAATTCCTGTGACGAAATCCATCCGTAGCGGTCCACCACGTCTGCCTGTATCAGGGAGAGCATCGCATAGCCGCCACCGAAACCGAATATCCCGATTTTCAGATATACATAGAATAATTGCAACCAGATCATATCAGTCTTTCTTTATTTTCAGTCCGTAAACAAGTCCTCCTATGATAGCCGCCAGAATAATCCACACAGGAGACAACCCTCCTTGCCAGATCAGCAGTGCGGCAGCGATAGGGATAATCAGCTCTTTGTAACTCATCTTGATCGAACGTGCTGTTGTCAGGCAAGGCACGGCAATCAGGGCGACGACCGCCGGACGCAATCCTTTGAACGCCTTCTCTACCCATATGTTGTCCTGCACGTGTGTAAAGAACAGCGCGATAGCCAGAATGATGAAGAAGGAGGGAAGGATGCTTCCCAAAGCGCAAACAATACCACCTGGCACTTTTTTCAGTTTATATCCTACAAAAATAGAGATGTTCACGGCGAAAATGCCGGGCAAGGACTGGGCTACGGAGAAGAGGTCGATAAAATCTTCCTTCGAAAGCCATCCTTTATCTACCACTTCCCGCTGTATCAGGGGCAGCATCGCATATCCTCCCCCGATAGTGAAAGTCCCTATTTTGACGAATGTCAGAAAAAGTGTCCAGTACATAATCCTTTAGAATAAATCTGAATGTGTTCCGGTTGAGGTTAATATCAAAATGAGTTCATCATCGTTTTGCTCCCATATTAATAACCAATCGCCTTTAATATGGCATTCCCAATAGTTAGCATAATTACCACTTAGTTTGTGGGCACGATATTGTTTTGGTAATGTCCCGTTCAATTTGAGTTGCTCTATTACAGTATAGAGGAGGCTAAGTTTTAGTCCCCTCTTCTTACATATTTCCAAGTCCTTTTCAAATCGTTTAGTGATTAGGATCGTGTATGAACTCATAATCCCATCATTTGTTTTAATTCATCCGTAGAAACTTCGCGAACACGCCCGGCTTTGATATCGGCAATGCCTTCATCAAGACTTTTCTGAGTTTTTGTGTGTTTGGTTGTCAGAGTCCATCCGAATTTCTTCGCTATTGTCTTAATGAAAGACAATTCCGAATCCGGCAAAGTAAGTTCTATCGTTTTCATCGTTGTGTCCATCTTTTGTGTTCCTTTCTTTTCGTTGATGAATACAAATATAGGAAGTATTATCGATAATAGGTTTACCGTCCCAATTCTTTTTTGTACCGCTGTTCGTCGTTGATGAGGCGCAAGGCTTCCTGGAAGCTTTCGTTGTCGTCGTTGATGACCTGGAAGTATTCGGCCATATCATACAGGTCGCGTGCGATAAGCGCCTTGATTTGGAGCATGATGAGCGGCTTGGAACGGTTGTATTGCTCTTCGTTGAACTCGATCTTGTCGTCTTTAGCCAGTGTGACCAGTTCTTGCATTATGTCGTCTGTCACGTTGAAGTTCTGCTTGTATTGGGCGAACTTCGGATATTTCTTGTTCAGTTCGGCACGATGACGGTCCAAATAATTCATGGCGATGCGGTTCACCAGGCCGGCAGCCACGACGCTGCGGTGATAATCCGTGTAGCGCGAGGTGTCGACCGGGATAAAGACATCCGGCATGATACCGCCGCCGCCATAGACGATGCGTTTCGTCTCCAGCGTATTGTACTTCATCGAATCGGGGAAATGGATGCTGTCCGCACTCATCAGTTCGCCCCGGTTGTAGCGGTCGATCAAGTCATGGTTGTATTGCTCCTGGTTGCCGTTGACATACGGTTTCTGGATAGAACGGCCTGTAGGCGTATAATAGCGGGCAACCGTCAGGCGGATCATTGAGCCGTCAGGCATCGGGATCGGTTTCTGTACCAGCCCTTTTCCAAACGTACGGCGGCCTACGACCACGCCACGGTCCCAATCCTGCACCGCACCGGAAAGGATTTCACTGGCGGATGCGGATGTTTCGTCTACCAGCACAACCAAACGTCCTTCTTCAAACCCTCCGCGGGCCGAAGACTTGGCTTCCTCGCGCGGTTGTTTGTTTCCTTCGGTATAAACGATCAGCTTGTCCTTGCCTAAGAACTCGTCGGCCAGGTCGATCGCGATATTCAGATATCCCCCGCCGTTCCCCTGCAAGTCGAGGATCAGGTTCTTCATTCCCTGTTTTTTCAGTTTTTCCAGTGCTTCCCGGAATTCGTCGGCCGACGAAGCGGCAAAGCGGTTCAGCTTGATGTATCCGGTAGCCTTATCCGCCATGTAAGCGGCATCCAGGCTGTATACCGGAATCTTTCCACGTGTGATCTTGAACTCGATCAGGTCGGGCACTCCGCCGCGCAGGACCTTTACCCGCACTTCCGTATTCTTCGGACCGCGCAGGCGTTTCATCACATCCGTATTCTTCATCTTGACGCCGGCAATCAGCGTGTCGTCCACCATGATGATGCGGTCGCCAGCCATCAGGCCGACCTTTTCCGAAGGCCCGCCGGGAATTACCTGGATCACGTATAAAGTATCCGTCAGCATATTGAACTGGATACCGATCCCGTCGAAGTTACCTTGCAACGGTTCCGTCATCTCTTTCGTCTCTTCCGGGTCCGTATAGGTAGAGTGAGGGTCCAGCTTTTCCAGCATGCCGACGATGGCGTCCTCCACCAACTTCGTTTCGCTTGTAGAGTCTACATATAGGTTGGAGATGGCATACAGGGCCAACTGGAGCTTGCGGGCATCTATGTTGTTACCGCGCTGTGCCGACATCGAGGCGGCAAACACACTCAATATAAGGAGTGGAAGTAAAATTCGTTTCATTGTTTTATTTTTTAATAAAGGTTTGTCCCTTTCGGCACAAACTGGGAAATATCTTTGCCGTAACGCAGCAACTCCCGCACGATGCTGGAGCTGATATGCGTATGTTCCGGTTCCGTAAAAAGAATAAATGTCTCAATCCCGCTCAGCTTGCGGTTCACATCGGCTATGCTCTTTTCATATTCGAAATCGTTCACCGTACGAATACCGCGCTACGACATGACCCGTACGCGCGGTTCGTCCTTGTAGAGCTCTTGGATCGCCTCCAGCCGTTTCTCCAGTGAGAAATAGGTTCGCTTCGTGTCGTTGATACCGATCGAAATGATGATCTCGTCCACCAGTTCGAGTCCTCGGCTTACCAGCGATTCGTGCCCGATCGTGAAAGGATCGAACGTTCCGGGGAAAAGAGCGATCCTTTTTAATGGACAACTGGCAATTGACAATTGACAATTATCGGTCGATTCCTGTCCCTCCCCTGTTTTTATCGTATTATCCATATTCTCAATTTATTGTCAATTATCAATTGATAACGTCTTCTTCTACAACTAAGTTATCTATGATAAAGTTCTGTCGTTCCATCGTATTCTTGCCCATATAGAACTCCAGCATATCTTTCACAAGGTCCTCTTTCTTCATGGTTACCGGGTCCAGGCGGATATCCTTTCCGATAAAATGCTTGAACTCATCCGGTGAGATCTCTCCCAAACCTTTGAACCGGGTGATCTCGGCGTTTTTTCCGGCGGCAGCGATTGCGTTCACACGCTCTTCTTCGCTGTAGCAATACCAGGTCTTCTGCTTGTTGCGTACACGGAACAGTGGTGTTTGCAGGATATAGACATGGTTCCGCTTGATCAGATCCGGGAAAAACTGGAGGAAGAAGGTGATCAGCAGTAGGCGGATATGCATACCGTCCACATCGGCATCGGTCGCAATGATCACCTTATTGTAACGTAAGCCTTCCAATCCATCCTCTATGTTCAATGCAGCCTGTAGCAAATTGAATTCTTCGTTTTCGTATACGATCTTCTTCGTCAGTCCGAAACTGTTTAACGGTTTGCCGCGAAGGCTGAATACCGCTTGCAGGTTCGGATCGCGGCTTTTCGTAATAGAACCGCTTGCCGAGTCTCCCTCGGTAATGAAGATGCAGCTGTCTTCCAGATTGTCGCCTTTCGTGTCGTTTAGGTGAATACGGCAGTCGCGCAGTTTCTTGTTGTGCAGGTTCGCCTTCTTTGCCCGTTCGCGGGCCAGCTTGGTCACACCGGCAATCGCTTTGCGTTCTTTTTCCGATTCCTGGATCTTACGCAGCAGGGCGTCCGATGTCTCTGCGTTCTTGTGCAGGTAGTTGTCCAATTCCTTCTTGATGAAGTCCCCGACAAACTTGCCGACCGAAGGTCCGTCCGGCCCCATGTCTTTCGAGCCTAACTTGGTCTTTGTCTGGCTTTCGAACACCGGTTCTTCCACCTTGATGCTGATGGCTGCCACCACGCCGGCGCGAATGTCCGAGTATTCGAAGTTCTTGTTGTAATATTCCTTTATGACACGTCCCAACGCTTCGCGGAAGGCGGAAAGGTGCGTACCTCCCTGTGTTGTATGTTGCCCGTTGACGAACGAGTAATATTCTTCTCCGTACTGGTTACTGTGGGTAATGACCACTTCTATGTCTTCTCCCTTCAGGTGGACGATCGGATATAAAGGCTCTGTCGTCATGTTCTCGTTCAGCAGGTCCACAAGTCCGTTGCGTGAATGGAACTTCTTGCCGTTGAAGACAATCGTCAGTCCGGAGTTGAGGAACACGTAATTCTTCAGCAGACTCTCGATATATTCGTCTTTATACTGATAATCCTTGAATATCTCTTTGTCCGGGATGAAATAGGTGAGCGTCCCGTTTGCCTCCTCCGTCGGGCAGATCGGGGCTTCCTCCGTGATGACTGCCTTGTTGTATTCTACCCGCTTGCATTCGCCGTCCCGGTAACTGGTGATCAGGAAATAGCTGCTCAACGCATTTACGGCTTTGATTCCGACTCCATTCAATCCGACTGACTTTTTGAAAGCCTTGCTATCGTACTTTGCTCCGGTATTCATCTTGCTGGAGACATCGACTACCTTGCCCAGCGGAACGCCGCGGCCATAGTCGCGTACGGAGACGGTGCCTTCTTCGACGGTCACTTCTATGGTTTTACCGTAACCCATCATATATTCGTCGATGGAGTTATCCAGCACCTCTTTCAGCAATACATAAATACCGTCATCGGCATAACTACCGTCTCCTAATTTCCCGATATACATACCGGGACGGCGACGGATATGTTCCATCCAGTCAAGCGTCTTGATATCGTCATCGTTGTACGCTGTCGGCTGTTGCATTGTTGAATTTAGTTCGTCCATTTTGAAAATTGAAAATTGAAAGTTGAAAATTGAAAGACTGGGAATAAAAGAATAAAGAATCACTTTCCCCTTTCAACTCTTCCCTTTCAACTGTTTAATGTATGCTCTTCTTGTCTTGTGATGCTCGCGTTTGAAGTAATCCCACTGTGCCTGTACGGCATTGTTCGTTTCCAGTTCCGGATTGCTTTCCGCATAAATAGCTCCGACACTCTTGTAAACAGGTATCAGGTCGTTGAACAGCAATGCGTTCACGCCTTTGCTCTGATATTCCGGCAAGACACCCGTCAGGTAGAGGTCGATCACTTTCGGCTTGCTCTTCAAAGCCTTCAGCAGATAAATCCAACCGAACGGGAAAAGATGCCCTTTCGCTTTCTGCATAGCCTTGGACAGGTTGGGAAGCGAGATTCCGAAACCGACCACTTCGTCGTCTTCCTCACGGACGATAAGCGTCACCAGGTCGTAGCGAAGCATCGGAATGTACATATTGATGTAGTAGTCGATCTGCTTTTGAGTCAGACGT
Source organism: Parabacteroides sp. merdae-related_45_40 (assembly GCF_001915675.1). Classification (NCBI taxonomy): domain Bacteria; kingdom Pseudomonadati; phylum Bacteroidota; class Bacteroidia; order Bacteroidales; family Tannerellaceae; genus Parabacteroides; species Parabacteroides sp. merdae-related_45_40. Next base: position 37,407 of record NZ_MNQY01000139.1, read on the forward strand.
GCGAAGCCGTATAACGGCGCGTACGACTCGTTCAATGTCCGGAACACCTTCTGCGCGTACGGCATGATCGATTTCGCGTTCTTAAACTTCATAACCTTCAGTCCGTATTTCTTCTTTACGATCTCGCCGATACGCAGATGTTTTTCCGGTACTCCGTCCGGTATATAGATTTTGAACTCATGCCAGTCCTGGTCTTTTGTATATCCCATACGTTCCATTTGTTTCGGATAGTAAGGATAATTATAGATGGTCGCCATCGTCCCGATCTGGTCGAATCCCTCTATCAGCATTCCTTCGTGATCCATATCGGTAAATCCCATCGGCCCTTGCAGCGCCTCCATGCCTTGTCCTACCGCCCATTTTTCTACAGCACCGAACAGGGCATCCACCACTTCGGCATCGTCAATGAAGTCTACGAACCCGAAACGTGCATATTTCTGGTTCCATGTCTCGTTGCTCCGGCGGTTGATCATTCCTGCGATGCGTCCCACAACCTTTCCGTCTTTGTATGCTAAAAAGTAGATCGCATCACACACTTCGAACGCCGGATTCTTCTTTTTATCCAACGTCACCACCTCTTCTTCGATCAGGCCGGGCACATGATACGGGTTGCCTTTATATAATTCGATATTGAACTTTACGAACTTTTTGAGTTCCTTCTTACTGGTAACTTCTTTAATTACTACGCTCATCGGTCATTTAGTTTGAACGGCAAATTTACACAATTAATTCATTTCTAGTGCCGGTTGGCAAGAAGAAAATGTTTTCTCTCCTTGAGTCCATAAAATTTTTGGCGTCTATTTTGCATCGGAATTGAAACGGATCGTAATGGTTTTGTCGATGGAATGAAAGAGATTGTGCTTTTATCTCTGTATTGTCCTTTTGTACAAATAACTCGATTTTAAGGTGTGTAATGATTCCAATTTCTTATCTTTGTGGCGTTTTCGTTGTTCCTTGTGTGGGAGTGACGGACCTTTGTGTATCCGAAACTTTATTTGGAAACACTTAATCGTAACTTTTATTTGATTATAAAATCATGAAAATAGCTATCGTCGGGACAGGTTATGTGGGGCTTGTCACCGGTACTTGTTTTGCAGAAATGGGAACCGAAGTTTTCTGCGTCGACGTAAATGCCGAAAAGATCACAAACCTGAAACAAGGTATCATCCCTATCTACGAACCCGGCCTTGAAGAGATGGTTCATCGCAACCAGCAAGCCGGCCGTCTCCATTTCACAACCGATTTGACAGAATGCCTGAACGAGGTCGAAGTCCTCTTCTGCGCCGTAGGTACTCCGCCCGACGAAGACGGTAGTGCCGACCTGAAGTATGTGCTCGAAGTAGCCCGTACCGTCGGTCGCAACATGACCAAACATCTCCTTGTCGTGACGAAGAGCACCGTTCCGGTAGGCACGGCCCGTAAAGTCCGTGAGACGATCCAGGAAGAACTGGATAAACGGGGTTTGCCGCTTGAGTTCGATGTTGCTTCGAATCCTGAATTTCTGAAAGAAGGTGCGGCCATCAAGGACTTTATGAGTCCGGATCGTGTGGTCGTCGGTGTCGAATCCGAACGTGCAAAGGAGTTGATGACCCGCTTGTACCGTCCGTTCCTGTTGAACAACTTCCGTGTGATTTTCATGGATGTACCATCCGCCGAGATGACGAAATATGCGGCCAATGCCATGCTGGCTACCCGTATCAGCTTTATGAACGATGTGGCGAACCTCTGCGAGATTGTCGGTGCCGATGTGAATATGGTGCGTAAGGGGATCGGCTCGGATGCCCGTATCGGCAACCGTTTCCTGTATGCCGGTATCGGCTATGGAGGTTCCTGTTTCCCAAAAGATATAAAAGCGTTGATCAAAACAGCCAAGTCGAACGGTTACCGGATGCGTATCCTAGAAGCGGTCGAGGCGGTCAACGAAGAGCAGAAATCCATCTTGTTCCGCAAGTTGGACGATTATTTCAAGGG
>NZ_MNQY01000140.1:0-18232 GCF_001915675.1 Parabacteroides sp. merdae-related_45_40
CATTAAGGTACTAAAAATCTGCACATAGCCAAATAATATACAGGCTATGTGCAGATTTAATTCTTTAAAAAGCTGCAAGGAAACTTTTTCAGTGCCCTCTAGCTGTTGCGCTCCTGTTTTTTTATATTGCTTTTGATGCGTGTGTCAGACATATTGGAACATTATTGGATTATTGGTTTTATCCTGCTCACGACAGGTACCTGTATCGCCTGGCTTGTATATGGGTTGATGTCGGTAGGCAATAGGGGGATCATCTACCTGTTCGTAGTGTTCTTTAACATACTGGCCATCGTCAGCTACAAGAAGAGTTGAAAGTTGCTATTTGCATTTTCACTTTCACCTTTCAACTATAATGTGTTTTACGACATACTTAACTAATTTTTACAAACATCCTGCTTGCATTTATGCGCTCTCTTTTATATTTGATTCAAATCTGAAACAATATTTCAAATATGGAAAGCGTTATTCCAAATATGGAAAAAGCAGAAGAGAACTACAAGGTTCCGAATCTCGAAAAAGGGATCGCTGTACTTGAGTACTTGTCGCTTCACACCCAGGGTGAGACGCTTCAGGATATCAAGTCCGCCCTTGATATTTCACAGACTACGGCCTACCGTATTTTAAATACGTTGGTCCGTCTGGATTATTTGATCTATAATGAAGACACAAAAAGGTACAAGTTATCCCGTAAATTACTAACTTTGGGATTCAGATCGTTGAATGAACACAATTTGCTGGAAACTGTTTTGCCTCGTTTGCGCGATTTGCGCGACCAAGTGAAAGAGACGGCATGCTTCGGCGTGCTGGGGGACCGGAAAGGTATCTTTATCGAGCAGGCGCAGGGACATCATACGTTCCGTTTTATCCTCTCGCCGGGAAAACCTTTCGATTTGCATTGTTCGGCTCCGGGAAAGGCTATCATGGCTTATTTGCCGAATACAGTCCGGGACCGATATTTGTCTTATATGGAATTTACACGCTACAACGCCCGGACTATTACTACACGTGACGCTTATCTGGAGGAACTTGAGAAGGTCCGGAAATTGGGCTATGCCATGGATAATGAGGAAGAACTGAACGGTGTGATTTGCATCGGGGCGCCTATCTTTAATTATACGGGTTATCCTTGCGGGGCAATTTGGATTTCAGGCCCTAAGGACCGGCTGTCGAAAGAGGTCGTACGTGTTTCGGCAGACTGTATAAGGAAAGTGGCCCAGACGATTTCTCTTGAGTTGGGATATAGTAAAGCAAAAAAAATATAATATACCATGAACACACGAAAATACATGTTTAAAAACTCACTGGTGGCTTGTTTTGCCTGCTGTTGCATCTCCTTTGCTTCAGCAGGCAACCCACCGTTCTTCCCGACAGATGTCGTGGCGAACGCCAAAGGTGAGTTGCTGATGACAGATAAAGGAGTAAAGCGGGTGGATGTTTTTTCGCCTGATGGCAAGACATTGTTGCGTTCTTTCCCGATGGACGAAACGCCTACGGGTATCCTTTTGGATGGCGACAAGGCATATGTGACTACATTCGGAACGACAGGCCATTTACAGATCCTCTCGCTCGAATCGGGCAGGGTGGAGGCTTCTATTCCGACCGGTTCGGGAGCATGTCATCCGATGTTCGGTCCGGACAAGAAGCATATATATGTATGTAACCAGTTCCAGACCACGATCTCCGAAATCGATCCGGTTGCGTGGAAGGTGATGCGTACGGTGAAGGTATTGCGCGAACCGAAGTCCGCCGTGTTCAGCAAGGACGGCAAATATATGTTCGTCACGAACTTCCTTCCTGCACAGCGGGCTGATCTCGATTATGTGGCCGCCTGTGTATCCGTCATCGAAATGGATGGCTTCACGAAGGTGAAGGACATCCAGTTGGCAAACGGAAGCAATGCCCTTCGGGGAATCTGTATAACTCCCGACGGCAAATATATATATGTATCCCACAACTTGGGGCGTTTCACCGTCCCTACATCTCAATTGCAGCAGGGATGGATGAACACGAGTGCTTTCAGCGTGATCGATGTCGACAAGCAGGAGTTCCTGGGAGCCATCGTCGTGGATGAACCCGAACGGGGGGCGGCCGGTATCTGGAGCATTGCCTGCAACGACGAGTCTGTTTTCATCTCTCATTCGGGAACGCACGAGGTCAGCGTGATTGACCATAAGGCGATGTTGGAGAAATTCCTGAACTATCCCAATAAGGCGGTGTTGGACTACGACCTGACTTTCTTGTATGGCCTCCGCGAACGTATCCCGCTGGAGGGGAACGGTCCTCGCAATATGATCCTGAACGGTGACAAGCTGATTATCCCGACTTACTTTGCCGATATCCTGAACATAATGGATATCAATACGAACGAAGTGACGTCGGTCGAGCTGAATCCCGGACGTGAAGAAACGGCTGAAAACAAGGGTGAACGCTACTTCAACGATGCTTCTCACTGCTTCCAGAACTGGCAGAGCTGTAACGGCTGCCATCCGGGGGATGCCCGGACGGACGGTATGAACTGGGACTTGATGAATGACGGTGTCGGCAATTCCAAGAACTGCAAGAGCATGCTCTTTAGCCATATGACTCCTCCCAATATGATTTCCGGTATCCGTGAACATGCGGAACGGGCTGTGCGGGCAGGATTCAACTTCATCCAGTTTTTTGAAGTCTCGGAAGAAGATGCCGCTTGTGTGGATGCCTATTTGAAATCACTTCGTCCCGTGCCCAGTCCTTACTTGGTGAACGGCGAGCTGTCTGATTTGGCAAAGGAAGGACAGAAGGTTTTCGAAAAGCTGAAATGCGGGGAATGCCATAGCGGTGTTTATTATACGGATATGAAATACCACCGCATAGGTGAGGATATAGAGTTCGAAAAAGGTTGGGATACTCCGACTTTGCGTGAAGTGTGGCGTACGGCTCCCTATTTGTTCGACGGACGTGCCGCTACCATGAAGGAAGTGTTCAGTGTCCATAAACACGGCATCGAGAAGAAAGTTTCAGAGAAAGATATCGAAGCATTAACCGAATATGTGAACTCTTTATGAATTATTGCGATAAAATACATTACAATATCTATACGACCGGACTGGCTACTTTCGGTGAAATGGTAGACGCCCTGCTGGCACAGTTGCCTCAAGACGAACAGATTCTCCGTTTGGCATTCTTCGGCATGCCGAACGACAACGAACAATACGTCTCCCGCCGCATCATGCTGCGTGAGAAAATCCGTAAGTTTTATGGGAATCATGAACCGGTATTGAGTTATGTTTCCCAGCCACCTCTGAATGCCGGACTGATCTTGGAAGTCCATAGCTACAAAGCGGACGAAGACGATCATATCACCTTCCGCCGTCACGGCGGCTTCCCGTATGTCGTACTGGAAAATGCCGATGGCCGTTTCCTCTTTGCCGGTGGCCTCCATGGGGATGTGATAAACTTCGGTATCCAGCAGCAGTCCGCCGAAGTATTCCACATGATGGGAGAGGTGATGCGCCGGGAAGGCTTCCCTGTAAACTGCATCATCCGCCAGTGGAACTACATCGAGCAGATCACCCGCTTCGACGGGCCGGACCAGCATTACCAGATGTTCAACAACGCCCGTGCCGATTTCTATGGAAAGACGGACTGGAGCAACGGTTATCCGGCTGCTACCGGTATCGGGGCCAACTTGGGAGGCATACTGGTCGATTTGGATGCGGCCGTGTTCGCCCGTTCCGAATGCTATGCCACCCCGATCGACAATAAATTGCAGATAGCCGCCCACGCCTATTCGGACCAGGTCCTCGAAGCTGCCCAGCAGAAGAAAGCCACTCCGAAGTTCGAACGGGCCAAAAGCATGACTTTCGATGACCGGCGGATCGTTTATATTTCCGGTACGGCAGCTATCCGCGGGGAGGAAAGCCTGGTTGGAGTAGGGCTCGGACGCCAGCTCCATATCACGATGGAAAACATCGGCCAGCTGATTGGTAAGGCGAAACTGAAAATGCTGCGTGTCTATCTGAAAGAGAAATCCTTCTATGAGGAGGCACGCGAACTGCTGGAAGGATATAATTTGAATATCCCCATATCTTATATGTGGGCGGACGTTTGCCGGGATGAGTTATTGATCGAAATAGAAGGGATCGCCATCGAGTAAACGTTTCATAGGCATCAAACAAAAGTTTCCTCGTATGGAAACAGTCGTTTCACCCTATGGAAACAAAGTTTCTCCGGTAGGAAATAGGTACAGAACAAATATTACTAACTAAATAAACAAGAGAAAAAATGAAAAAGAATCTTATGAAATCGGCCGCTATGGGAGCCCTCCTGCTTTCGATGGCTGCATGTAACGGCAAAACATCTACTGGCGAGGCTACCTGTTGCGCAGCGGCAGGCGAAGGACAATGCACCGAACAGTGCGGAAACGACTGCAAGAATGAATGTAACAACAATGCTAACTGTAAAATTAATAAAGAAATGAAGTATTCAAAGAAGTACACAAATGCCGATTTCTACAAAGACGGCAAGTTCCAACAGGATGTTGCTATGGAAGCAATGAAAGACATGTTCGCTTTCTACGGTGTTCCTTTCACCGAACTGATGGCTAAGGACATGTGGGTGACTGATTTCGGTCTGGGTGATTTTGAAAACGTGGGTATGGGTGGTATTTTCTGGGTCAACGATCCTGAATACGGCTACTTCGCTCACGCGATCTACCTGCTTCCGGGACAGATGATCCCCGAACATGCGCATGTAAAGACCAAATTCCCGGCTAAACATGAATCCTGGATGGTAGAAAAGGGATGGGTTTACAACTTCTCTGAAGTAGGTGACGAGACTCCGAACGCTCCTGCTATCCCCGCTACCCACGGTGCGATCAAGAGCAAAAATTTCGTCGTACAGAATGTAGGTGATGTTCTTCGCCTGAAAAAACTGGAAACATTCCACTTTATGATGGCTGGTCCTGAAGGTGCTATTGTTGATGAATGGGCATGCTACCACGATAATGACGGCTTGCGCTTCACCAACACGAAAGCTGCGTTATAATAAGTAATAAACACCTTATAATTTATTACATGAACAAATACTATTTATTAGTATCACTCTTTCTGTCCTCTTCTGTTATGGTGTCTGCCGGCCCTAAGCAGAAGAAGGCGGAAACGTGGATTGATGCTTCAGTCAAAGCCAAAACGGAATTACAGGCAAAGCTGAAGAAATCCGGAATGCCGATCGTTTCTACCTGGATGAAGCATAAGGCGAAAGCCGAACCTTTCGTGGTAGACTTGAAAGGCGTGGATAAGCTGGTGCTTGTAACGGCCGGTGGTCCCGATGGTACGGATTACGACCAGGCTGTATGGGCGAATGCCCGTTTGATCAAAGCCGATGGTACAGCCGTATGGTTGGACGAAGTTCCTTATGAATACGGTGTTGCCGGTTGGGCAAAACCCAAGATGAACACGAATGCATACGATCATGAGATCGTTATTGCTGGAAAGGAATACAAACACGGTGTGTTCTGCCATGCGAACGGCACGTTGGTATACCCGGTGGGTGGCCAGTATGTCCGCTTCGAAGCCGAAGTCGGTATCGATGATACTTCAAGTGGCGGAAGTGTGTTTTTCCAGGCATTGAATACGGTTCCGACCTTTGTGGCGGAAGAATTGAACAACAAGTATCCGGAAGAAATCGGTATGCTGGGTGCGGTACTGGACGGCCTGGATACCTGGTTGATCACCCCGGATGCCTCAGTCGAAAAGCAGGCTGCGGATAATGCGATCGCCCGGTTGAAGGACGGAGCCTACTATTCGAATGTGGCAAAGCAGATCGCAAACGAAAAAGATCTCAATACACAGATACGCAAATATCTCGAACTGGTTGAGAAAGTACAGGAGCTGTACACGCTTCAGAGCGATTTGGAATGGCTGAACGTCGAGGCTGTCAAATTGGCTTTCGCCGATATGAAAAAGCAGAAAGGCTACGACGCCGCCAAATACGAACCGATGCTGAACGAACTGGTACGGCTCGAAAAGAAAGGCTTCAAAGGCATCTATAACGGTGACGAACAGGCTATCGCCGATGCCAAGAAAGCATTGGGATGCAAACGTGCCATCTTGCTGGCTAACCCGTTGCTGGATGCCGACAAGATCGTGGCAGCCCGTTTCAAGGTAGGTTCGAAGGCACACCAGATCATGACTCCTTCCTTGGGGACTCAGGCCAATAACTGGAGTAACCAGGAATCTGCCGGTCGTGAGGGCTTCGATGCCGAGATCGTCGAACTCTCCAATCTGCGTGGCGATATACAGATGCGTCAGGTCTACAAACCGAAAAACGGTTCTTCCATCGCTGACCTGAAACTGCATTGGGACGGTGACCGTGTGATGTTCACACAGACACAGGACGACAAGCGTTGGAACATCTATGAAGTGAATCTGGATGGGACAGGCTTCAAGCCGCTTGTGGAAAACGACGAGCCGGATCTGGAGTTCTACGATGGTACTTACCTGCCCGACGGTCGTGTGATCGCTATCTCCAACATCGGTTACCAGGGTGTTCCTTGTGTGAACGGTAGCGATGCGGTAGGTAACATGGTGCTGTATGACCCGAAGGACAAGAGCATGCGCCGCCTGACATTCGACCAGGATGCCAACTGGAATCCGGTCATCATGAATAACGGCCGCGTGATGTACACCCGCTGGGAGTACACCGACCTGACCCACTACTATTCCCGTATCGTAATGCACATGAACCCGGACGGAACGGAAAACAAAGCCCTCTACGGTAGCGGTGCGATGTTCCCGAACAGTACGTTCGACGTGCAGCCGTTGCCCGGCCACGGTTCGGCGTTCGTCGGTATCATCTCCGGCCACCACGGTGTGGCACGTTCAGGCCGTATGATCATCTTCGATCCGACCAAGGGACGTAAGAGCACAGCCGGTATGGTACAGGAAATCCCTCACCGTAACCGTCCGATCAAAGAAGAAATCAAGGACCAGCTGGTAAACGGTGTATGGCCGCAGTTCATCAAACCGACTCCGCTGAACGACAAATACTTCCTGGTTGCAGCCAAGTTGGACCCGCATGCCTTGTGGGGACTCTATCTGGTGGACGTCTACGACAACGTGACCTGTCTGATGCAGGCAGAAGGCGAAGGCTATATCAGCCCGATCCTGGTGCGCAAGACAAAGACTCCTCCGTCCATTCCCGACCGTGTGAAACTGAATGAAAAGGAAGCGACCTTCTTTATTCAGGATATCTACGAAGGAGAAGGCCTGAAAGGTATTCCTCGCGGAACGGTCAAGTCTCTGCGTCTGCATGCTTACGAATATGCGTATGTAAAGACCCGTTCCGACCATAACTGGCACGGAATCCAGTCCGGTTGGGATATCAAGCGTATGTTAGGGACGGTTCCTGTCGAAGAAGACGGTTCCGTGATCTTCAAGGCTCCTGCCAATACACCGATCTCCATCCAGCCTTTGGATAAGGACGGCGTGGCTATCCAGTGGATGCGAAGCTGGGTGACCGGTCAGCCGGGCGAAGTGGTTTCCTGTATCGGTTGTCATGAAGACCAGAACCAGATCGCGATCCCGAAACGTGTGATCGCTTCGCAGAAAGCTCCGTCTGCCTTGACTCTGCCCGAAGGCGGTACACGCTCTTTCACGTTTGACCTGGAAGTGCAGCCGATCCTGGACCGCGCTTGTATCGCTTGTCATAACGGTGAAGGAAAAGCGTTCGACCTGCGGGGTGGAAAGAAAGACAAGCTAGGTTATGGCACGTCTTATCTGAACTTGCATCCGTATGTGCATCGTCAGGGAGGCGAAGGCGACATGGTCGTTTTGCAGCCGTACGAATATCATCCCAACACGAGCGAATTGGTACGCTTGCTGAAGAAAGGCCATCACAACGTGAAACTGACCGATAAGGAATGGAAGACGCTTTATAACTGGATCGACTACAACGCTCCCGACAAGGGTTATTTCAATGCGAACGTATTGACTGATCTTCCTTATAAGGGATTCGACCAGATCAAGCGTCGTAAGGAATTGACCGACAAGTATGCGAACGGAGCCGGTGTCGACTGGAAGAAAGAAATCGCCGACTATGCCGACTACCTGAAGAAACAAGGCCCGATCACCCCGGTAATGCCTGAAAAGGCCGCTCCTGTAAAGGAAAAGACCTTGAAGGTGAAAGGTTGGCCTTTTGGTGCTGACCGGATCAAGGAAATGCTGGCTAAGGAGAAGGAAACCCGTAAGGTGGTTGAGATCGCTCCGGGTGTGAAAGTCAATTTCGTCCGTATCCCGGCCGGTGAATTCGTGATGGGTAGCTACCGTGGCGAACCGGATGCTTATCCGACTGCCAAGGTGAAGATCGACAAAGCCTTCTGGATGGCCGAGCTGGAAACGACAAACGAACAGTTCAACGTTGTCTTCCCGGATCACGACAGCCGTTTCGTCGACCAGCAGTGGAAAGACCACGTGGTTCAGGGATATCCGGCCAATAAACCGGAACAGCCTGTTATCCGTGTCAGCTACAACGATGCTATGGAATTCTGCCGGAAACTGAGCGAAAAGACCGGTCTCAAGATCACGCTTCCGACAGAAGCACAGTGGGAGTGGGCTTGCCGCGCCGGTAGCGACCAGGACTTCTGGTATGGCGACATGCATGCGGACTTCGGCAAGAAGGACAATCTGGCGGACAAGACAACGCTGTTGTTTGCCGTTTACGGTGTAGACCCGCAGCCGATGGCGAAGACCAACCCGTGGTACAAGTACTATACCTTCCTTCCGAAAGAAGAGAGCGTGGACGACGGTAACCTGGTCCAGGTCGGCGGCAAGGCTTATGAGGCCAATCCGTTCGGTCTGTACAGCATGCACGGAAACGTAGCCGAATGGACCCGTTCCGACTATGTATCGTATCCGTACAATGAGAAGACGAAAGAGACATCCGAATACAAAGTGGCCCGCGGCGGTTCTTATATCGACCGTCCGAAATATGCGGCTTCCCATACGCGTAAGGCTTACTATCCGTACCAGCGTGTGTTCAACGTCGGTTTCCGTATGATCATTGAAGATTGATAATGAAAAGGTATAGATGATATCTATCAACTAATAGAGGACACAGATGTGGCGGATTGCCACCGGTTATTTCATCAAACGATTAATCTGCGTACATTTGCCGCATCTGTGAACTCTAATAAAAAAGTAAATGAAAACAAATCTCGAAAGATTTTTCTCCTCCTTTGTAACGACGATCGTCCTGTTACTGATTTATGCCTTTGGCCTGGCCGTTGCCACTTTCATCGAAAAGTATCACGGTACAGCGACAGCCAAAGCAATGGTTTATTATTCCCCCCTGTTTTTTCTGCTCCAATTCCTTTTAGTCGTTAATTTTATCGCGGCTACGATCAAACACCAATACCTGAAACGCGGCAAATGGGGACTGATGCTGACTCATTTCGCCTTTATCATCATCCTTCTCGGCGCCTTGACCTCTTTCCTTTTCGGCGAAGAAGGAATCTTGCATCTGCGTGAAGGGGAGACAAGCAACCAGATTGCTGTCCGCACTTCCGATAACACGACCTTTCATACCCTGCCTTTTTCCGTTGAACTGAAGAAATTCACCTTAACCCGCTATCCCGGTTCCGCCAGTCCCTCTTCCTACGAGAGCGAAGTGATCGTCCATGTGGACGGGGAAGACCGCGAAGAGCGGATCTTTATGAATAACGTATTGGATGTAAAAGGCTACCGTTTCTTCCAGGCCTCCTATGACCAGGACGAACACGGGACCATCCTTTCCGTCAACCGCGACGTGGCGGGGCGGAACATCACCTACACCGGATATCTGTTGCTGGTCATCGGCCTGATCCTTTGCCTGGTCGGTAAGGATTCCCGCTTCATGCGTCAGAGCCGCCGCCTGAAAGAATTGCGCAAGGCGACCAACGTAGCGGTCCTGTTGCTTGCGCTCCTTGCCGTACCCCTGTCCGTAAATGCCGGCGGGAAGGCTTCCCCGATGCTCGATGCCGTGCAGAAATATGCGGTGAGCTCGGAACATGCTGTCCTCTTCGGAGCCCTTCCGATCCAGTCAGGTAGCGGCCGTATGATGCCGGTCAATACCTTCTCTTCGGAGATTCTACGTAAGCTCCATAAGTCGGATAAGATCGGTCAGTTGAACTCTGACCAGTTCCTTTTGAGCCTTTTAGCCATGCCCGATATGTGGATGCGCGTTCCCTTTATCGCTCTGTCCAATCCGGAGTTGGCCGCCTATTATGATCTGACGGACGGCGAGTGCGCCTATATCCAGGCCTTCGACAGTAACGGCAACTACAAACTGCAAGAGAAGCTGGAAGAAGCCTATAACAAGATGCCTGCCCAGCGTACGCGTTTCGACAAGGACCTGATGAAACTGGACGAGCAGTTGAACATCTTCCATCAGCTGATCAATCACCAGATGCTGAACCTTTTTCCGAAAGAAGACGATCCGAATCATAAATGGTATGCACCCGGCGATGACCTCTCTGCCTTTACCGGCAAAGACTCCATGTTCGTCTCCCGTATTTTCGACTGGTATTTAGGCGAAGTGCAGGAGGGCTTGAAGAGTGGCGATTGGGCGAAAGCAGATGAAGTGGTCGGCATGATCGACACCTACCAGCAAGCCAAGAACAAGACACTCGATATCAGTCCGAAGCGCATGCAGGCCGAATTGAAATATAACAAGATGGATGTCTTCCGCTATTGCAAGATCGGCTATCTGGTCTTGGGCGGACTGTTGTTGGTCCTTTCTTTCGCGATGCTGTTCCGCCGGACCCGCTGGATGAAGGTTGCCATATGGCTGTTAGGAGCCGGCGTACTGGTCGTCTTCCATTATCATATGTTCGGAATGGGGATGCGCTGGTATATCGGTGGCTATGCTCCCTGGAGCAATTCCTACGAGACGATGGTCTATGTGGGATGGGCGACTGTCCTTGCCGGACTGTTGTTCGTGCGCCGTAGTACGATCACCTTCGCGCTGGCCACCCTGTTCGGCGGTATCATCCTCTTCGTCTCCGGTCTGAACTGGATGGACCCTGAGATCAATCCGCTCGTACCGGTCCTGAAATCGCCGTGGCTGATGTTCCATGTGGCGGTCATTGTTGCCGCTTACGGCTTTTTCGGTATCAGTTGCCTGATCGGGCTGACCAATATGGTGATGATGTCCGTCGCCGGAAAGAAGAACAAAGAGATATTGAAAGCCCGTATCACCGAACTGAGTATTGTGGGTGAGATGGCGTTGTGGGTAGGGCTTGCCCTGATGACTGTCGGCACTTTCCTCGGTGCTGTTTGGGCGAATGAGTCCTGGGGTCGTTATTGGGGGTGGGACCCGAAGGAGACCTGGGCGCTGATCACGATGGTCGTCTATGCCGTAGTGACTCATCTCCACTTGGTGAAACGCTGGAATAGTCTTTGGTTGTTCAATCTGGCATCCGTGATCGCGTTCGCTTCCGTGCTGATGACTTTCTTCGGTGTCAATTATTTCCTGAGCGGAATGCATTCATACGGTCAAAATGATAATGTGCATGGAATATTCACCTATCTTTATATCGCCTTGGGGGTAGTCGTTATCTTGGCTGTCCTTTCGTACAGGAGATGGAAGACGAAGGTGTGAAACATATATGTTTTGAAAACGAAACACCGGTGTTTTGAATGCGAAACATCTATGTTTTGAGGTTGAGAGAACTGATAACGAATAAAAAATAGTACGAACACTTAAAATTAATTAGTCATGAGAACATTTAATCATGTCGGTATCGTAACGACAGAACAAGTAGAAGGGGCTATGTTTAACGAAGGCCTGAAAGTATGGTTGACAGACTATAGCAAAAGTCCGAATCGCATCGAATTCCTGAAATTCGAGGAAGGTAGCTGCCTGCCCGAACTGGTACAGAAACAGGGACACATTGCCTACACCGTTCCTTCTTTGGAGGAAGAGTTGAAAGGCAAGAAGGTGATCTTCGGCCCGGCCGTATGCGACGAACACCTGACGATCGCTTTCATCGAAGAAGAAGGCATCGCTATCGAAATCATGGAAATCAAATAATAACATTAATAACATACTTAAATAAAGGAGGAATATACCATGTCAGACATAAAGACAAAATTTATAAATGATCCCGAACAGATAACACCCGAATTGTTGGAAGGTTATGTATTGGCATATCCGGACCAGGTCAAGTTAGGTGGTGAAAACATCGTCGTACGTGCCAATCCGAAGAGCGAAGACAAAGTGGCTATCGTGACTTTGGGCGGTTCCGGTCATGAACCCGCATTGAGCGGATTCGTAGGCGAAGGTATGCTGGACTGCTCTGTCGTGGGCGACATCTTTGCCGCTCCCGGTGCACAGCGTCTGTTCCAGGCTTTGCAGCTGATGAAGCGTGAAGCCGGTATCCTGTTGGTTGTCCTGAACCACTCCGGCGACGTGATGAGTGCGAACATGGCTTGCCAGTTGGCAGAACGTGTAGGCATCAAGGTGAAACAAGTGCTGACTCACGACGATATCAGCGCCGGTATCGGTGCCGACATCAACAACCGTCGCGGCTTGGCCGGTTGTGTGCCTTTGTATAAAATATTAGGTGCTGCAGCCGAAGAAGGCAAGACGCTTGACGAGCTGGTCGAAATCGCCGAACGCTATAACAACAACGTCGCTACTCTGGCCGTTGCCATGCGCTCTTGTACGCATCCGCAGAATGGCGGTACGATCACCGACCTGCCCCAGGGCATCATGGAGATCGGTATGGGACAGCACGGCGAAGGCGGTGGCGGACAGAAACCGCTTGTATCTGCCGACGATACGGCTGCCGAGATGGTAGACCTGCTTTGCCAGCAGCTCAAGCCGAAGGCTGGCGATAAGATGATGCTTATCATCAACGGCGTAGGAGCGACTACCCACATGGAGTTGAACATCATCTTCCGTAAGGCCTACAAGGAACTGGAAGCCCGTGGCCTCCAGGTTGTCGTAAGCCGTATTCAGGAAATCCTGACCGTACAGGAACAGGCCGGTTTCCAGATGATCATGGCTATCCTCGACGAAGATCATATCGACTATCTGAAGAACAAACGTGCTGATGCACCTTACTGGACAACAATCGGTAAATAAACGAGATATGAAACAACTGACTATCGAAAACTTCAAGGCGATGCTCGACAACGCCTTGAAGAACATCAAAGAACGCGAAGACGAATTTTCTAAACTGGACGCCGTTATCGGTGACGGCGACCACGGCCAGGCAATCGTGACAGCCATGTCCGCTATCGTGGCTACGGCCCAGAAAGGAACGGAGTTCAAAACCATGCTGAACGATATGGGTTTTGACGTCATGTTGCAGGTAAGCGGTTCCACCAGTACGCTGTTGGGGGCTTTCTTCTTAGGTATGAGCGACCATGCTTCCGGTACGGAACTGGATGCAGCTGGAGTGAAAGCTATGTTTGCCGGCGGTCTTGCCAACGTGCAGAAACAGACGAAAGCCCAGAAAGGCGACAAGACCATGATGGACGCCCTGATCCCGGCTGTGGAAGCGATCCAGGCATGTTCTTCGGACGATATCAAGGAAATCCTCGAAGCCGGAGCGAAAGCTGCCCTTGCCGGTGCTGCTTCGACCGTAGAAATGAAAGCCAACTTCGGCCGTGCCCGTAACTACGGCGAACGCTCCGTCGGTTATGCCGACAGCGGTGCAACCTCCTGGAGTTGCATGTTTGAATCGTTCGCACAAGCGCTTTGAGAAATTAAGAATTAAGAATTAAAAATTAAGAAAGGAAAAAAGCTATGGCAGATATGGATGGGTTCAGAGAAGCGAATAATTTCGGCTTCGGACAAACTTCCCAATTCGACAATTTTCATGTAAAAGGTGCGTCTAACTACTCTTGGGGTATGAAAGACCGCCTCTCTCGTATCTTCAACCCGAAAACAGGCCGTGCCGTCATGTTGGCATTCGACCACGGGTTTATCATGGGTCCGACTTCTGGTTTGGAACGTATCGACCTGAATATCGTTCCCCTCGTACAATATGCCGACTGTATCATGTGTACGCGCGGTATCTTGCAGACTTCCATTCCCGCCAACATCAACAAGCCCGTCTGCCTCCGTTCGGATGCCGGTTCTACGATCCTGACGGAATTGAACCGTAACGTTTTGATCGATATCGAAGATGCGATCCGTTACAATGCTTCCGCTATGGCAGTCATGTTCTCTGCCGGCGACGGCGAACAGGAAGCCATCACGGCAGCCAACCTGGTGGAAGCTGTCGATATGGGAAACCGCTATGGCATTCCCGTCATGGGTGTGACGGCTGTCGGCAAACAGATGGCACGCGACTCCCGTTACTTCGCACTCGCATCGCGCGTATGCGCCGAGAACGGTGCTTCTATCGTGAAGACTTACTACTGCGACGGTTTCGAAAAGGTAGCTGCCGCCTGTCCGGTTCCCGTTGTGATCGCCGGAGGTAAGAAACTGCCTGAAAAGGAAGCACTCGAACTCTGCTACAACGCCGTTAACGACGGTGCTGCCGGTGTCGATATGGGACGTAACGTCTTCCAGAGCGAAAACCCTGCCGCCATGATCCAGGCCGTACACGCTGTCGTACACGAAGGCTTGACACCGGAACAAGGTTTCGAAATGTTCAAGGATTTACAATAATGTGCTAATGGGGCAATATGCCAATGTACCAATGGGATGAATGTCCCATTTGGAGTATTTCACCGGCATATTGGCACATTCGCAAATTGATAAATTATTAGTTATGCATAAATTATTTACTTATCTCTGTTCCGCATTGTTGCTGGTAACCGTTACATCCTGCGAGAAGAAGACAGAAAAATTGCTGTTGGGTGGTTCCGGTTGGAACAAGATCGTGATCATCGATAAGAACACCAAGCAGGTAGAGTGGGAGCATCCCCTCGAAAAAGGTTGGGAATGCAACTCCGCTGTTGCCACTCCCGACGGGAATATCCTCTTTGCTTATGCCAGAGGTGCGAAGCTGATCGACCGCAACCATCAGGAGATCTGGAATATTGCCGCTCCCGATACCTGTGAGATGCAGACCGCCCGCGTGTTGCCCGACGGTAACTATCTTTTGGGTTGGGTAGGCCATCCGGCTGTCATCATGGAGGTGAGCCCGAAGGGAGAAATCCTGTCGCGTACCGAATATGAGACAGGCATCGAACATCCGCATGCCCAGTTCCGCCAGCTGAACAAGAATGCCCGCGGTAACTACCTGATGCCCCTCTTTGCCACTTCCGACGTGCGCGAGATCTCTCCGCGAGGCGAAGTCGTGAAGATCACCCGTCTCGAAGGAACGCCTTTCACGACATTGGCATTGGCTAACGGGAACCATTGGGTTGCCTGTGGTGACGGTCACTCCCTGATGGAAGTGAACCTCGACAACGGCGAAGTAGCCCGCCGTTACGGTGAGAACGATATCAAAGGCGCCCGCCTGTTCTTCGTCGCCGGCTTGCTTCCTGCAAAGGATGGCGGCCTGTACGTCTGCAACTGGCAGGGACATGACAAGAATGCCGTAGAGGCCAACAGCCCCCAGGTATTCGAAATCAATGATAAAGGTGAAGTGATCTGGAATCTGAACGATAACGAAAGGTTCGGTATGATTTCTACGATTAGCACGATCGAATAGGTCACTGGTTTCATCACGTTTTTTCAGGCACGGATTTCTTTGAAATTCGTGCCTGAATCATATCTGCCTATATCTTTCCCTTCCTGTGTCTCTTTGAAAAAAATAGTGACGCTCTCTATCCATGCAGATTCCCATAACAATAAAATGACTAAAAAAACGTACGTTTCTTTTAGTCATTTTGATGGGGCAAATATACTTAAAATATTTGAAATTCACACATCTTCGTTTATTTTTTATTTTCCTGTCTGCCAAATATATCGAGTCTTTTGCACGCTATTTTCCGAAAGCCAACAGTTAACAATCTTTCGTAAATGGAATGACTAAAAGAAACGTACGTTTCTTTTAGTCATTTTGTAGACACTTAATCTTCATATGTCCAGACTGTTATGTCTTTTTCTGCTTTGGGACTGACGAGCTTTTGTGTGGAATGTATTGTTTGTTAAGTTGTTGTAAATCATATTGTTTCAAAAATAGGTTAACAGAGTGAAAAAATATATCCCGTTCTTTTGCCCGTTCTATCGGAAAGAGAAGGATAGACAATCTACTTATTTAGAAACAGTATAATTTTAGTATAAAATCGATATGATTTTGATAATGCTTGATATTCAATAAATATTATATATGATAAGATGTGCTATACCGCTTTCTAATCTATATATTATTTGATTTTTTTAGTTAGAGCAAAATAGAATTAATCCTTGATAATCATTGGATATTTATAATAATATCAAACTGCTGATTATTAGGTATATAAAAAATTAAAAGGTTTGAATTTCAAATAAATTAACTATCTTTGTGCGCTCTTGGGAAAATATATATTCAGTGTATAAAAGCTGTTTGAACAGCTTTTATTTTGTGCTATATAGCACAAAATAAACAACGTACAGTAACCCTTTTAATATTTTATTAAGATATTTTGCTGCCAAAATCGATTTCTATTCGTTATTCCACTATTGGGACTGACGAACTTTGTTGTAGGGTAATAAATTCTTTAATTATATGAAAATTAATGATTTACTATTAAGGTTAACGAAAGAGAAATACCTCAATCGCTGGATAATTTTTTTGATTGACCTGTTCCTTTCCGTCTTTTCGACCGTTACTTCTTTAGCTTTGGTCAGTTATATTCTGGATTGGAACTATACCGACCAGATCATTCTGACGGTTTTTCTGGCGTCGTTGTTCTGTAGCACTGCCAGCTTTCTTGTTTGCCAGACCTATAAAGGCATTATTCGCCATTCCGCCTTTACTGAAACCGGACGCATCGCCATGTCCTCTTCACTGAAAGTGGCGACCATCCTGCCGGTTCTTTTGTTTACGACCGGCCTTCTTTCCTTTCGTGGTTTCCTGCTGGGAAGTGTGGTGGATTTCTTCCTCACTTTTTTTATCCTGACGATCTTCCGTGCTTTCCTGATCACGCTCTATACCTTTATGGTGAGCAGCATTGCATCCAACCGGAAAGACAAGCTTTTCATATTCGGGCATGAAGATTCTTCTCCCGCCCTATTGAACGATTCCTTTCTGCGTGAAAACTCATCCTATCAGGTGGAAGGCTTCCTCCGTTTCGGCCAGCGTGTCTCCATGCGCATCGGTTTGTATAAGGTCTATTTCATTACCGACCAAGAGGAATTCAGCCGTTTGGTGAACCGCTACAATATCAAGGCGATCCTCTTTACGGACTATAAGGCGGTGAAGGAAGAAAGCGAACGTCTGGTTCGTTTCTGCGAAAAAGAGAAAGTCCGTATGTTGCTCCTTCCTTCTTTGGACGAACTGAAAGGAGGCAAACTGAAGATGCGCGCCCTTCCCGAAGTCCGCATCGAAGACCTGTTAGGACGCGAAGAGATCCGTATCAACATGGAGGAGATCGCAGGTTCCCTGAAAGGCAAAGTCGTTTTGGTCACCGGAGCCGCCGGTTCCATCGGTAGCGAACTCTGTCGCCAACTCTGCCATTTCGGGCTGAAGCAATTGGTTTTGTTCGACAGTGCCGAAACCCCGATGCATAACATCCGGCTGGAGCTGGAAGAAAAATTCCCCGATGTCGAGTTTACCCCGGTCATGGGAGACATTCGCATGATTCATCGTGTCGAAAGCATCTATCAGCGTTTCCATCCCCAGTTGGTCTTCCATGCCGCCGCCTACAAGCATGTGCCCCTGATGGAAGAGAACCCCTGCGAAGCCGTCCATACGAATGTCTATGGTACGCGTAACGTAGCCGATATGGCAGTCAAGTACGACGTAGACAAGTTCATAATGGTCTCGACCGATAAAGCCGTCAACCCGACCAATGTCATGGGAGCGTCCAAGCGTTTGGCGGAGATGTATGTGCAAAGCCTGAGCATCGCTATCAGCAAAGGCCGGCATTCCGGTAAAACCCGTTTTATCACCACCCGTTTCGGCAACGTGTTAGGCAGCAACGGTTCCGTCATTCCTCGTTTCCGCGAACAGTTGGCAAAGGGTGGCCCTCTGACCGTCACCCATCCCGACATCATCCGCTATTTCATGACGATCCCCGAAGCCTGCCGCTTGGTTTTGGAAGCCGCCTTTATGGGCAAAGGAAACGAAATCTTCGTCTTCGATATGGGAACCCCTGTGAAGATCGCC
>NZ_MNQY01000140.1:18396-32872 GCF_001915675.1 Parabacteroides sp. merdae-related_45_40
CCCCTTGATCGACCTCGCGATCAAAGTAGACAAAATGGGAACCGTCCGAATGATGAAAGGAATCGTGCCTGAGTTCAAGAGCAAGAATTCGGTATATGAGGCGTTGGACAAGGCTGAATAATACCCTGCTCCTGTTTTTTGCAGTATTATCCGCCCTCTGTTTGACCGGAGGCTATTACGCTGATGGAATCTGTATCTGGCTGTCTTTCCTTACATTGTTGGTTTGGCCGATATTGGCAGTCAACCTGTTGTTGCTGGTAATACAATTATTCACAAAAAAGAAATGGAAAAGTACGGTTCCTTTGCTGGCGATCCTGCTTCATGCGGATTATCTGTCAGCCGTTTATCAACCCTCGTGTTGGCATAAACCGGCTGCATCTGAACAAGCAGGAACCCCTCTGACCGTAGTCACCTACAACGCCAGCCATTTCTATTGGGATAGAAAGTACACTATGAACGAAGCCGCCGCTTATATCAAGCAGCT
The DNA here is from genome assembly GCF_001915675.1 of Parabacteroides sp. merdae-related_45_40. Classification (NCBI taxonomy): domain Bacteria; kingdom Pseudomonadati; phylum Bacteroidota; class Bacteroidia; order Bacteroidales; family Tannerellaceae; genus Parabacteroides; species Parabacteroides sp. merdae-related_45_40. The sequence continues at coordinate 18,881 of NZ_MNQY01000140.1, forward strand.
ACAACCCGATATCATCTGCTTCCAGGAAGCTCCCGGTGACGGATATTACCATCGGGACAGCATCCGGTACGCTTTCGATTATGTACTGTATAAATATATCAGCCGGCGTACAGACCATTTACCGACTACGATCTACAGCCGTTATCCGATCCATTCGGTAAAAGCTCTGTATTATAAGAATTCCAGTAATATGTCATTAATAGCCGATGTAAGAATAAACAACCAATACATCCGCGTGATCAACAACCACTTCGAGACAACAAGCGTCAATGCCTATCGCGGTATCATTACCGCTCCCGGCAAGAGCTTGAAGATCCGCGCAAAGGCAGTTAAGAACTTGATCTTGCAAATGAAAGACAACAACCGGAAACGAGCGATTCAGGCCGATTCAATTCATGCTGAAATCCAACGATCTCCTTATCCGGTTATCGTCTGCGGTGACTTCAACGATACACCCGCCTCCTACACCTATCATCGAGTGAAAAAAGGTTTGACAGATGGTTTTCAGGATGTCGGAAACGGCTATCAATATACTTTCCGGCAGTTGTATAGACTGTGGCGGATTGATTATGTTTTTTATTCTGAATCTTTAAAAGGACAGGACTGTTTCTCTCCTGATGTATCCTATAGTGACCATAATATGGTTGTTTGGAGAGGATGTGTGAAAAATTAGTATGGCAATAAATCAACTCAAAGCAGGGGCATTCCTTTCTTATGTCTCTATCGGTTTAAATAATATTGTAGGCTTGTTGTACACTCCATTCATGCTGCGTATGATGGGGCAGTCGGAATATGGTTTATATTCCCTTGTCGCTTCGGTGGTAGCCTATTTGACCGTTTTAGATTTAGGTTTTGGAAATGCCATAGTTCGTTATACGGCAAAATTTCGTGCAGAAGGAAAAATTCGTGAACAATATGAAATGTTCGGAATGTTTTTTCTCCTTTATATAGGAATCGGAGTTTTAGCATTGTTGGTAGGATTAGGTCTTTATTTTAATGTTGACTATTTATTTGATGCAACTATGGATGATAGCGAACTATATAAAATTCGCGTCATGATGTTACTAATGGTCTTTAATTTAGCTTTTACCTTTCCAATGAGTATTTGGGGATCGATTATCACAGCATATGAAAATTTTGTATTTCAAAAATTAGTAGGAATCGTACGAATTATATTGAATCCATTAGTAATGATAGCTATGCTTTTAATTGGTTATCGAGCTATAGGAATGGTGGTAGTTACAACAATCTTTAATGTAGTTACACTATTGATCAATTATTGGTATTGTAAAAAGCGATTGAAGATCCAAGTGCGTTTCGGACATTTTCAATGGGGTTTTTTTAAAGAAGTATCTGTTTATTCTTTTTGGATTTTTCTGAATGCCATTATGGATCGTATTTATTGGAGTACCGGACAGTTTGTGTTAGGCATGTTCAAGGGAGCGGCAGTAGTAGCAGTTTATGCGGTTGCTATCCAGTTACAAGGAATTTATATGGGATTTTCTACAGCAATATCAGGTGTATTCCTACCGAAAGTTACCGCTATGGTGACAAAAGAGAACGATGAGAAGGCAATTTCTGATCTTTTTATTCGTACTGGACGTATCCAATATATTATAATGGTTTTTATTTTAACAGGTTTTATTGTTTTTGGAAAGTCTTTTATTTGTTTATGGGCTGGTGAAGATTACATGGATGCCTATTGGATTGCTTTATGTTTCTTCATTCCTTTAATAGTTCCTTATATACAAAATTTAGGAATAACAATATTGCAAGCACGGAATCAAATGAAATTTCGTTCAATACTTTATGTCATTATAGCGGTAGTAAGTTTATGTATATCCATTCCATTTGCTAAACAATATGGAGGTATTGGATGTGCTGTGGGAACAGCTTTTGCATTAATTGCTGGGCAGATTATTGCAATGAATGTGTATTATCATCGAGTAATTCATATTGATATACCTCAATTTTGGAAAGAAATAGGCAAAATGTCTATCATACCATTGATTATAGGATTACTGTTTTACAGTCTGTTTAATGTTTATGAAATAAGTACTGTGTGGATGCTTATAATAGGGATATTAGTGTTTTCATTAGTTTATATCCCTATGTTTTGTTTTTTCGGAATGAATTCCTATGAGAAAGGGCTTTTCTTTTCTCCAGTACAAAGAATCGTGAATCGATTTCTGAAAAATTTATGATAAACATAGAAGATAAAAAACAATGTTGCGGTTGTAGTGCGTGTGTGCAACGATGTCCGAAACAATGTATTGTTATGAAAGAAGACGAGGAAGGCTTTTTGTATCCCGTCGCAGATAAGGATGTTTGTATTGATTGTAACCTGTGTGAGCAAGTGTGTCCTGTGCTCCGGCAAAGAGAGGAACGTGAACCTTTGGATGTGTATGCCGCGTTTAATAAAAATGAAGAAGTACGAATGCAAAGTTCTTCAGGAGGAGTTTTTACAGCTTTGGCAGAATCTATCATTAAAGAAGGTGGTGTTGTATTTGGTGCCCGTTTTAATGAAGATTGGGAGGTTGTTCATGATTATGTGGAAACAGTTGAAGGTTTGTCTGCATTTAGAGGTTCCAAATATGTTCAGAGTCGAATAGGCTGTACATTTAGTCAAGCTGAACAGTTTTTAAAGCAAGGACGAAAAGTCCTGTTTTCGGGAACCCCTTGCCAAATAGCTGGATTGAAGTTGTTTCTTCGAAAGGAATATGAAAATCTTTTAAGTGTGGATTTTATATGTCATGGTGTTCCAAGTCCAGGGGTTTGGCGTCAATATTTGAATGAATTTATTGCCCATCAGGGCAATAAAAAAAATTCAGTTTTCTCTCCCTCTAAACCAATTGTTCTAAATTCTATACGGGATATTTCTCGTATAGAATTTAGAAACAAGCGATTAGGATGGAAAAAATACAGTTTTGCTCTCAGAACCCTATAATAAGAATATATTTATGAAAGGATTTTTGGCAGATTTGTATTTGCGCCCATCTTGTTATGCTTGTCCAAGTAAATGCTTAAAGAGTGGAAGTGATGTAACGATTGGTGATTATTGGGGGATACAGAATGTAAAACCAGAGATAGATGATGATAAAGGGATATGCTGTACAATTGTGAGTACTAGTAAGGGTATTTCTCATGTATCGAGAATAGACATAGATAAAGTCATATCTTCATATAAAGAAGTGTTTCAAGGAAATCCAGCTTTAATCAAGTCTGCTTTATTATCTGATAAACGAAGTGAATTTTATAAACATTACCCCAATAAATTTGTACAGTTTATTTCTCATGAAACTCGATTACCGATTGATATTCAGTGTAAGATGTGGATTTATAATTTGTTGTTGAATTTGAAGTTAGTAAAATGAAGATTGGAGTTATTACTTTTAGTAATTCAAAAGATAATTATGGACAGCTATTACAGTGTTATGCTTTACAAGTTTATCTAAAAAAACAAGGGCATGATGCTTTTTTAATTCGTTATCAAAGGACAGTCTCCGATATCAAACAGAAAAGTAAAATAGAGAAATTTTTTAATTATCTAAAAAATCCTTTTGCTTATATTGATTATTATGTTCGGACAAAACGATTAAATCAGAATAAAAAATTGTATTATGATGCTTCTGGAGAAAGGAAAAGACAATTCGATTCTTTTATAAAAGATCAGTTGTCTTGTACAAAGATGTATGTAGACGATGAGATAATGCAATATCCTCCAGTTGCTGATGCCTATATATGTGGTAGTGATCAGATTTGGGGAGGGGATTGGGTTTATTATTTGTCATTTGCACCAAAAGATTCTTTAAAAATAGCATATGCTCCATCATTAGGTGGGTTATCTAGTTTTTCAAGCGAGTATGAGGAGAAAATGAAAGTGTATCTATCTCGATTTGATTTTATAGGAATGCGTGAACAATCGGGAGTTGATATGTGTCATAGATTAGGGTTTGATAAAGCAGTAAAGGTCGTAGATCCTACATTGTTGTTATCTTCGATGGATTATAATGCTATTCGAATAGAAACTAATCAAAATAAGCCATATATTTTTTTATATCTATTGGGAAATCCAATGGCCTGTGAAGTTGACGAAATCTATGAATATGCCCATAAGAAAAACTATGATGTAGTATATGTTGCCAGTCAAGGGAGATATGATAAGCATAGTAAACAGTATGTTCAAATAGGAGAATGGGTGGATTATTTGGCTAAAGCTGATATTGTAATAACAAATTCATTTCATTGTACGGTGTTTTCTCTTCTTTTTGAGAGGCCTTTCATCTCGATACCATTGATAGGAGGATATAAAAGAATGAATGGTCGTATTGAAGAATTACTTAGGGAATGTGGTTTGAGTAATCAGGTATATGCTGAATGCTTTGATAATATATCTATTAAAGGTATAGATTTTTCGAAGTTTCGTGAATATAGAGAAAAAGAAGAAAAAAAATCTTATGATTATTTGTCATTATTATTATTATCAGATTTTGCGAAATCATGAAAAAGAAAATACTATTTATTTATGGTCAGTTAAATGGTGGTGGTGCAGAACGTGTTTTACTGGACATATTGCATAATATTGATTATAGCCAAAATGAGGTTGATCTTTGTCAGATTATAGGAGGCGGAACATTGATTGACGAAGTTCCGAAAGAAGTGAATATTATTTCATTATGGAATGGTTACACTTTTTCTTATAAACTTGCTGTACGTTTGTCCAATATATTAGGATGTGATTATCTTTTTAAAAGAGCATTGAAAAAAAAGATAATCAAGTCATACGATTTGGAAATAAGTTTTTTGGAGGGATTTCCATTAAAGATTCATGCAATGATGGATACTACTGCAAAAAAAGTCACATGGGTTCATTGTGATTTATTAAGGTTTCCTTATACGGATAGCCAATTTCGTGCAGGAGAACAGCTGGCTGCTTACAATAAAATGGATACTGTTGTTTGTGTTGCTAATGATACTAAAAAGGCTTTCGAACAGCGTTTCCCGACTTGTACTTCAAAAGTTATGGTTATTTATAATCCTATTGATAGAGAAAAAATATTAAAGCTATCAAAGGCTTTTACACTTAATAAGAATGGGCTATTTGCAGTTATTACTTCTGGAAGGTTGACTCTCCCCAAAAAAATGGATAGGATTTTACGAGTCGCTAAACGTTTTAAAGAGGAACGGATTAATGTCCGATTTCAAATTATTGGTGATGGAGAATTGAAGCAGGAACTTATGGAAAAGCGGAGACAATTGGATGTGGAAGATATGGTTGAATTTTTAGGCTTTCAAAAGAATCCTTTTCCTTATATTAAACAGGCAGATATGATGTTTTGCTGTTCGGGTTATGAGGGGTTTTGTTTAGTGATTTGTGAAGCGATGTGCTTAGGTGTACCAGTTGTATCCACTAAGACCTCTGGGCCAATTGAAATATTGGATAATAATCAATATGGATTATTGTGTGAGCACGATGATAAAGCGATGTATGAGGCGGTAAAGCGGATGTATGAAGATAAAGAGTTACGGGATTATTACAGTAGGCAGGGGGAAAAGCGTATTTTGGATTTTAGCCCACAAATAATCGTATCAGGAATAGACAAATTGTAAAAATGATATATGGATATAAATAATAAAACGATAGTTTTTGTTTGTCAATATGCGGCTCCTTATGAGGGAAATTTTATTCTTTCGTTGAAAGCTTTGGAAAGTAAACTGATGGAACAATTTCAGGCTAAAGCGATATATGTCTTTCCGAACAATGCAAAAACACAAGTATGGATGATGAGCTTTCAGAAAGCTCATAAGGTTCACTTGAAATGAAGTGAACCTTATGAGTCTATAAATGAATTAGTGCAGATATTTGAGGAAGAACATGCTGATTTGTGTCATACACATTTTGATGGATATGATATCCCTGTTGTAAAAGCGGCTAAGATTTTTCAAAGGAAACGGGGCGGTTTAATTCAAATCGTTTGGCATTTACATAATGAATTGTGGTATCAAAAAAATATTTTGAAAAAAATTTATCAGTTGTATTACTTTTGGTGGCACTATTTTTATTATGCACAAAATGTTTCTATAATATCAGTAAGTTCTATGGTACTCCGCTTTGTGCATAAATATAAACACTTGTATAAGCATGAGGTGGTTATACCTAATGGTGTTGATATCATTCGTTTACAAATCGAGCGTAAATATTCAAATAAGGTTCCCTCTGGTTTGTTTACTTTTTTAGCATTTGGAGGAAGAAATATCCAAAAAAGAATAGATTTGTTGCTTGAAGCAGGAATTCTATTAAATAAGAAAAGGAGAGGTCATTTTAAAATTATCCTTACGGAAGGAACAGACACAAGAGATATTGTATCGTTATTTTTCAAGGGGAAGAATCCTGAATGGCTGAAGTTGGTGAAGCAACGAGATAATATTGTAGAATTGTTTGAGGAAAGTTCTTGTTTTGTCTCAACTTCGACAGCTGAAACATTTTCTTATGCTATAGCTGAAGCTTCGATATGGGGGCTTCCAGTGATTCAGTCGGATATTGAAGGAACATTATGGAATGCAGGAAATCCATCGAGCTATTTGTTCAAATCATTGGATGTAGGAGATTTGGTAAGCAAGATGGAATATGTAATGGACTTGGATAGTGTTAAATTGAAAGAAGCTTGTGCTATTACTCAACGAAATAATTTGAAAGATTATACTATAGATGTATGGTCTGATAAAATTATACGTTTCTATCAAATTATAAATTAAAAATTTGCAATCCTTTTTGTGAACTTATTTGGTTTTTTGTTTTTAATATATATAGTGTTTGACTTTGTTAATAGAGTGTGTTTATTAAATATATAGATTGTTTTTATGCAAAAAAAATATTATTTCTTATTGGAAATTTGGAATCAGGAGGAGTTTCAAAAAGTATGATCAGTTTGTTGAATACGATTGATCGGCAGAAATATGATGTGTCGTTATGGATGGGGAGTCCTATAGGGGTGTTTTATGAACTATTACCTAAAGATATAATTTTATTATCTGATGATAGAATAACATTTCTATCAAGAGGAAAAGATGGGTTATTATCATTATTAAAACAAGGTCATTTCTTGTTGTTTATAGGAAGTTTATTTCGTTTATTATTATCTAGTATTAATAAATCATATGCAGGATGGTTGTTAGCAAAATTGATGCCAGTAATTGAAGATATAGAGTATGATTTGATTGTTGATTATAACGGACAACATCAATTATATTATATGGTGGATAAATTGAGAGGAAAAAAGAAAATTTCTTTTTTTCATAGTGATTATGCAAAATGGCCTTACTATTATCAAATGGATCGATACTATTATCCTAAGATCGATTTTATTTATACTATATCTGATGTATGTGCACAGTCATTGAAAATTTTCTTCCCCGATCTAGTTCATAAAATACGGTTGATGGAGAATATTACTTCACCTCAGTTGATTCAGCAGATGTCTAATGAATCGATATCAGATGTGAAAATTGGAGGAGATACAAAATTTTTGTTGTCTTTAGGACATGTTTGTAAACGGAAAGGTTCCGATTTGGCGATTCAAGCAGCTTCTATATTAAAAAATAAAGGAATCGATTTCAAATGGTTTTTTTTAGGTAAGGAGTTAGAAGACTTTAGTAGTTTAGTCGATCGCTTAAATTTATCTGATTGTATTGTTTTTTTGGGTATACGTATAAACCCTTACCCTTATTTGAAAAGAGCTGATTTATATATCCATCCTTCACAATTTGAAGGAAAGTCCATAGCCTTGGATGAAGCAAAAATATTATGTAAACCTATTGTTGTAACCAATTTTTCAACAGTAGGAGATCAGTTTGAAAACAGAGTAAATGCTTCTATTTGTGATATGACACCTGAAAGTTTGAGTAATGCAATAATTGAATTGTTAGAGAATGCAAGTTTGAGAAGAAAATATCAAGAATATTTATCTAGTCATTTAATTGATAATTCAAATGAGGTAAATAAACTTTATCAAATTATAGAAAATCAATGAATGCTTCATTTTTCTATCATTTTCTGTTTGTGATTACATTATTATCTTGTGTGTATATGTTGTCACAGCCAACTACAGGTGAATGTCTTGTTAAGACTTTTGGTAAAATAGAATCTATTCTCTTGTTGATAATAGTTGTTGCCGCTTTAGCTACACTACCTATACCTTGGAATTCAGGAGGAGATCGGGAATTATATGCTAATGGTTTTATTCAATCACAAATAGGGGTTGACGATGGTGGAAGTAATGACTGGTTATTTGGACTATATACAAAAATAGTAGCGAACTTTGTAGATTATACAGGATGGTTTTTTTTAACAGCTTTTATTTATTGTATTAATCATTATAAATTAGCACGGAGGATATCGAAAGAGTATACGTACATAATCATATTGATGTTTTTTACATCGTTTATGTTTTATAGTTATGGAGTTAATACAATAAGGGCAGGTTTTGCTGCATCATTTCTTTTATTGGCTATTGCCAATTTTAAACGAGTAACCTTCTTCTATTTTTTTATATTTGTTGCAATAGGTTGCCATAAGTCTATGATGATTCCAGGTTTAGCTCTTATTCTTTCTAAATATTTTGATCGTACACGTTTGTTTTTCTACGGATGGTTATTGTCTGTAGTATTATCTGTAGTATTGGGGTCTTATTTTGAAACCTTATTTGCTTCTATGGCAATAGACTCTCGAACATCTTATTTGATGGTTTCAGCTGATGATACACATTATAAAGTGGGCTTTCGTATGGATTTTATATTATATAGTTGTTTGCCTATTTTTGTAGGATATTATTATGTTGTAAAGAGGAATTTTAAAGATGAACTTTATTCTCTATTTTTGAATACATATATTTTAGCAAATGCTTTTTGGGTACTGGTGATACGAGCTAATTTTTCAGATAGATTTGCCTATCTTTCATGGTTTATTTATCCGGTTATTTTGATTTATCCATTATTAAAAATGAGGTTGTTTCTTAATCAAAATAGAAAAATAGTGCTAGTCGTTTTTTTGCATGAATTATTTACATATATAATGTTTTTAAGATAAAATGAAAAAAATAATGTTGGTTTTTGGCACTCGGCCAGAAGCTATTAAAATGGCTCCATTGGTAAAAGAATTTCAGAAATATCCAGAAACTTTTCATACGGTTGTTTGTGTGACGGGGCAACATCGTGAAATGTTAGATCAGGTTCTTCATATTTTTGATATAACACCTGATTTTGATTTAAATATTATGAGGCATAGTCAAGACCTTTATGATGTAACAACGAGGGTATTGATAGGTATAAGGAATATTTTGAAAGAATTTTTACCGGATGTTGTGTTGGTTCATGGTGATACTACAACGAGTATGGCCGCAGCATTAGCAGCATATTATCAGCAAATTCCAGTAGCCCATGTGGAGGCTGGGTTACGGACTCATAATATCTATTCACCTTGGCCAGAAGAGATGAATCGGCAGATTACTGGTAGAATAGCTACCTATAATTTTGCTCCAACAGATTTGAGTAGACAAAATTTATTGAGAGAAAATGTCAATTCCGATTCAATTGTTGTGACAGGAAATACTGTAATTGATGCTTTACATCAAGTAATATCTAGAATAAAAATAGATAAATCTTTGGATATGGAATTAGAAAAGATTTTGAGAACTAGTGGATATGACGTAAGTCGATTAGTAAATGATAAAAAGATGGTATTGATAACAGGGCATCGGCGGGAGAATTTTGGAGAAGGATTTATCAACATATGTAAAGCTATAAAAGACTTGACTTTAAAATATCCTGATGTGGATTTTGTTTATCCAATGCATTTGAATCCTAATGTTCGTCAACCAATACATCAAGTATTTGGGGATAATTTGTCTAATTTAGGTAATATGTTTTTTATTGAGCCCTTAGAGTACTTGAGCTTTGTTTATTTAATGGAGAAATCGAAGATCGTATTAACGGATAGTGGTGGTATTCAAGAGGAGGCTCCAGGTTTGGGAAAACCTGTATTAGTGATGCGCGATACTACTGAACGTCCAGAAGCACTAATTGCTGGTACTGTAAAATTGGTAGGTACAAATTATGATAAAATTGTAAGAGAGGTATCTTTTTTATTGGATGATATTGATTATTATAATAAGATGAGTTTTGCTGTCAATCCTTATGGTGATGGGTTGGCTTGCCAAAGAATAGTAAAAAGGTTGGAAATATGATACCTAAAATAATTCATTTTATATGGTTTGGAGGAAATCCATTTCCAGAGAAAGTTCAATATTGTATTGAAAGTTGGAAAAAATATCTTCCTGATTATCAGTTTATGTTATGGAATGAGGAAGCTTTTGATGTTACTACTCTTCCTTTTACAGAACAAGCATATATGCATAAAAAATGGGCTTTTGTGTCAGATTATGTGAGGGTTTATGCTTTATATAAATATGGAGGTTGGTATTTAGATACTGATATTGAAATTGTACGTCCTTTGATGAGTTTAGAACAGCATAGATTAGTTTTAGGAACTGATGAAGAAGGATTTTTAACAGCTTTAATGGGTTCAGAAAAAACTCATCCATTTTGGAAAAAAATGTTAGATTATTATCATAATATTCAATTCATTCAAAGCGATGGAAGTTTGAATATGGAAGTTAATAATACATATTTACAGAAGCAATTATTAACTTATGGTTATATTATAGAAAATAAGTATCAAGAACTTGCTGAGGGAATAGTGGTTTTTCCTGATGATTATTTTCATGTTGTAAGTTTAACAACTGGGAAAAGGCATCAAACGAAAAATACTTATGCAATACATTGGCATACATTATTATGGGTTTCAAATAAAACAAGGTTTATTCGTTTTGTCAGAATGAAAGTATTGGCTCCTTTACTTGGTGGAAATAATTACAATCGATTTGCAAAAACTATGAAATTATTATGGAAAAGAAAATAAAAATTCTGCAAGTTTTAACCGTAATGGGGAGAGGTGGAGCCGAAACTATGGTAATGAATTATTATAGGGCCTTGAATAAAAATATTTATCAATTTGATTTTTTAGTTCATAGAAAAGAACGAGGAGAATATGATGATGAAATAGAATTGATGGGTGGAGAAATCTATCGAGCTTTTCCAATTAGACCATGGAACTATATTTCTTATTTTCATTATTTGAATGCTTTTTTTAAAGAACATGCATCTAAATATGTTGCAGTGCATTGTCATATACAGGAAAACAGTGGATTTGTTTTGAAATATGCTGCAAAGTATGGAATAAAAAATAGGTTATGCACAAGTCATATTGCTGATGTGGGTATTGATTATAAGTATCCATTTCGTTTATTTGCTAAATTGTATGAATCCAACATAACAACTCGATTAGCTTGTGGAGTTGAGGCTGGTAGATTTTTATATGGGAAAAAAATATTTCAAGTATTTCCAAATGCAATACCAACATCTAAATTTATCTATAATCAATCTGTAGCTTTAACTTTTCGTAAACAAAGAAAATGGTCTAATCTAAAAATTATTGGGAATATTTCTCGTTTAAATCCTCAAAAGAATCACACTTTTGTAATTGATATTTTTAAAGAAATTCATAAACTTGACTCTAAAACAATTTTAGTATTGGTTGGAGATGGTTATTTGAGATCTTCTTTGCGAAAAAAAGTTGAGGATTTAGGTTTAAAAGATGTCGTTTTCTTTGAAGGGATACAATCTAATGTGTCTGATTATTTGAATGTATTTGATATTTTCTTGTTCCCATCCTTATATGAAGGGCTTCCTGTTTCGATAATAGAAGCACAAGCTTCAGGCGTGAAATGCTTTCTATCTGATACCATAGATAAAACAGTAGATATTACAGGTGATATATCTTTTCTTCCTCTTTCTTTATCTCCGAAAGGATGGGCTATTGAAATCTTGAATTCTTTGCCTTACCAACGAAAAGTTAACTTACACAAGATAGAAGAGGCTGGATATGATGTGAATAAAAATATACAAAATTTATTGAATCTTTATACAGCAGAATGATGAAACCTTTGATTTCAATAATAACACCTACTTTTAATAGAGCAAAGAATTTACCTACCTTATTTGTCTCATTACAGAATCAAACGATTAAAAACTTTGAATGGTTGATCATTGACGATGGAAGTCAAGATCAAACATCAGAAGTTGTAAAATCTTTTTATAGTGATGATTTTGTTATAAGATATTTGAAAAAAGAAAATGGAGGAAAGCATACTGCGTTAAATTTGGCTTTTTCTGTAATTAAGTCAGAATTGACTTTTATTGTAGATAGTGATGATATTTTAACTATGGATGCGACAGAAGAAATAGAAAAAGATTGGCATAAATACAAAAATAAAAATTTGTGTGGAATTTCTTACTTACGAGGATATTCTGATGTTAAGGTGATTGGAGATCTTTTTCCCAAAGATTATTCAATTGATAATTTTATTTCTTTGCGATTTAATAAACACGTTGATGGTGATAAAGCAGAAGTTTGGGTTTCTAAGTATTTAAAAGCTCATTCATATCCAGTATTTGAAGGTGAAAAATTTTTAGGAGAGAGTTACCTGTGGATAACATTAGCTAAAGAACGGGATATGCTGTTTCGCAATAAGATTATTTATATAACAGAATATTTAGAGGGGGGATTATCACGTTCTGGTAGAGCTTTGCGAATAAAATGCCCTAAAGGGGGAATGTTTACTTCCTTGATGATGATGTCTAGAGAGTTTAAATTAGACCAAAGAATCAAAGGTGCTATTTTATATTCTTGCTATGCTTGTTTTGCAGGACTTCCCTTTCGAAAATCTATAAAAAGTCCTTATTCTATGATGAAATTATTTTGTTATCCATTTGGTATATTTTTGTATTATCGTTGGAGAAAATATTTGTAAAAATATGAAAATTGTTTATTGTACAAATTCGATAGGAACTCGCGGAGGAATAGAGCGTGTAACGATTGTAAAAGCGAACGCCTTGGCAGAAATTGAGTCAAATGAAGTTTATATTGTTTTTACTGATGAGAAAAATTATCCAGAAACTATTTACCCATTATCTCCTAAAGTAAATGTAGTGAATTTAAATGTAAGACATTGGGATGATCAATATACATCTTTTTTTGAACGCTTCTTTATTCCAAAATGGAAAATGATAAAGCATTTTGTTCGTTTACAAAAGTTTGTTAGTGAAGTTTGTCCGGATATTCTCATTTCTGTTGGTCAAAGTGAAAAGTATATTTTACCTTTGCTTTATGGAACTCGAGTTTTGGTTAGAGAAGTTCATTTTAATTCGACGTATCGTTATGATACATATGGAAATAGTTGGATAAGAAGACTGAAAGCTAAAGTTTTCAGTCTTTTGGATTTTCGTCTGCTTTGTAAGATGTATGATATGACTTTTTTGTTAACAAAACAAGATAAAGAAGAGAATTTTTCTAAGATTGCATATATTGAATATATGCATAATCCATCAACTTTTTTTGTTGATGGATTATGCAATTCTATTTCAAAAAGAGAAAATGTTATTTTATCTGTAGGCCGGTTAAATTATCAGAAAAACTATTTAGCTTTGATTCGAATATGGGCATCTATTTGTGCTAAATATCCTAATTGGTTACTGAGAATTGTAGGAGAAGGTCCTCAGAGAAAAGAGTTAGAAAATTTGATTCGTTGTTTGAATTTGGAGGATAGAGTGGAACTTATAGGATTTTCTAATAAAGTAGATTATTATATGAGATCAGCAAAAATTTTTGCAATGACTTCTTTATTTGAAGGTTTAGCTTTGGTTTCTATAGAAGCTATGGCTTGTCGTTTGCCTCTTGTTTCTTATGAAACTAAATATGGACCACGAGATTTAATTGTAAATATTCTCAACAATCTTAAAAATATACACTTAAATATTTTATAATCAATATGTTATAAGAAAGGTAATTTTAATGGAGAAACAAATAAGGAACAAAAA
>NZ_MNQY01000029.1:0-116296 GCF_001915675.1 Parabacteroides sp. merdae-related_45_40
TCCATGCTGTAACTTTTACGTTCTCTTGCTTTGTTTGACATCTTACACACGTTCTTTTAATTGTTAATTGCGTGTGAAGTAAATCTGTATCATGTCAGGCCGCACTCCTTCCGGCAGGAAGAAACGGATATCCTTGCCGGTTTGGTAAGCGTTACGGATAAATGTGGAGGAGATTTCCATCAAGGGAGCGTCTACCTTTTTCACGTTCGGATAAATGGTTGGGATCGAGATATCGAATCCTAGGCGGGGATAAATCAGCAGTTTGTAGTTTTGGAGTATTTTTTCATATTCTTTCCATCGGGGAAAAAGCTGCCAGTTATCGGCTCCCATGATAAAATAAAAGTCCCTATCCGGATAGTTGCTGGATAAGGCTCGCAAGGTATCAATGGAATAAGAAGGTTTCGGCAGGTGGAACTCAATATCGCAGACCTTGAATTTCGGATATCCGTCAATGGCGGCTTGGACCATTTCCAACCGTAGTGAGTCATCTAGCAAGTCATCCTTTTTCTTCAGCGGATTATGAGGCGTGACCACGAACCACACCTCATTCAGTCCCTCGAACTCACATAGCCAGTTCGCCAAGGCGAGATGGCCTATGTGAATGGGATTGAACGATCCACTGTAGATGCCGGTCTTGAGTCTCATCCGATTTATACTTACCCCTTCTTTTGCCAACCCTTATAGTTGATAAAACAAATGAATATATTAAATATCAGGGCACCCCCGATGATATACTCCTTATAATACAGGCTGATACCACCTAATACGAGGCTCGCTATCCCACAAACGATAGAAAGCCCCATCATAAAACGGGTATTCTTGAATATATTAGGCATAGACTATTTGTTTAAGAACTCACGAATGATCTTCAACGCGTCTTTTTGGGCAGTCTCCAGATCATCGTTTACGACAACCTTATCAAACTGTCCCGTGAACCCTAATTCATACTCAGCCTTGGCGATACGGCTTTCGATAACTTCCGGGCTGTCTGTTCCCCGTCCTTCCAATCGCTTCCGTAGGTCATCGATGCAAGGAGGTTGGATAAAGACAGACAGGGCACGGTCTCCATAGAATTTCTTGATATTGCATCCGCCTACCACATCCACATCGAAAATCACGTTGTCCCCTTCATTCAAGATACGCTCTACCTCGCTTTTTAACGTACCGTAATATTTATCGGTATACACCTCCTCATATTCCAAGAAGTCTCCATTAGCGATACGACTGCGGAACTCTTCCGGCGTAAGGAAATAATATTCCACACCATTCTTCTCGGTTCCCCGCGGAGCCCGGCTGGTAGCCGAGATGGAGAAACGAAGGTGTAAATCTTGTTTCAAAAGATAATTAATAATGGTTGATTTTCCGGAACCCGAGGGTGCGGAGAAGATAATTAATTTGCCAGCCATTCTCGTTAATCTTATTATAATACGTTTAGTACCTGTTCCTTGATTTGTTCCAACTCGTCTTTCATCTGGACCACGATCTTCTGCATCTCGGCGTGGTTGCTCTTTGATCCGAGCGTATTGATCTCACGCCCCATTTCCTGAGCGATAAAACCGAGCTTCTTGCCTTGGCCGTGACCGGATTCCATGGTTGAGATAAAATATTTCAAGTGGTTGTCCAGACGGTTCTTTTCCTCGTTGACATCCAGCTTCTCTATGTAATAGATCATCTCCTGCTCGAAACGATTCTTGTCGTAGTCCTTCTCGGCTATCTTTTGCAGGTTATCCATGATACGAGCCTTGATCTTCTCGATACGTTCCCCCTCGTATTTCTCCACTTCTTTCAACAGAGTGGCGATATTGGCTATCTTTTGCTCGAAAAGCTTTTGAAGCATGGCTCCTTCTTGGATACGGAAATCACACAGGTGCTTGATAGCGTCCTTTACCGTTTCTAAAACCACCTCCCATTCGGATTCGTCCGGTTCTACGGTCTCAGACTTGATTGCGTCCGGCATCCGGAGCAAGGTCTGGAACCAATCGTTCGGAACGCTGATATTCAGTTTCTCTGCGATCTCCTTGATTTGGTTGTAATAATTCTCTACGGCGGCAAGATTGATCTGTGTAGGAGTATCTTTGCCTATATATTCTATAAAGATATTGAACTCAACTTTTCCCCGCTCCAAAGATTGAAGTAACAGGCTCCGAAGCTCCATTTCCTTATCCTTGTATATGGAAGGGATACGGGTGGACAAATCCAATTGCTTACTGTTTAAAGCCTTTATCTCTACGGTTACTTTTTTTGAAGGGAGCTCGGCAGTAACCTTACCGAACCCAGTCATTGATTGTATCATTTTTCTCAAAAGTTTGCGCAAAGATAGTGGTTTCCTTTTAGATTTGATGTTTATTTTCTCATAAATAGATGTTTCTCATAGGGCTGCCTTGATAGCATAATGAATTTTTGTATACCTTCGCAGCCTAATCAGATTGAAGGATTGAGATTGTTTGTTCGTTCAATTATCAATTGTTAATAGTTAATTATTATGTCATTGATCTTAAATATCGAGACATCCACTTCCGTATGTTCAGTAGCCCTGTCGGAAGGGGAGGAGGTGGTCTTTGAGAAGGCTTCCTTCGAGGGGCCGTCTCATACGGCGTTATTGGGCGTTTATATGGAAGAGGCATTAGAAGCTGCGAAGTCGAAAGGGATAAAACTGGATGCTGTGGCGGTAAGTAGCGGACCCGGATCTTATACGGGGTTACGCATCGGGGTGTCTGTGGCTAAAGGATTATGCTTTGGGTATGGTATTCCTTTGATCGGTATTCATACGCTGGATATTTTAGCGTCTGCCGCTATTCAGAAAAATAAGGAGGAGGCCGATTGCTTGTATTGCGCTATGTTGGATGCCCGTCGTATGGAAGTCTACTCTTCGATTTATGATTCCCATCTCAACACGATACGTGCCACGACTGCTGATATCGTAGATGCTGATTCGTATGCTTCTTTTTTAGAGAACGGTAAGGTTTGTTTCTTTGGAGACGGTGCCGCTAAATGTGAGACGGTAATCACTTCTCCGAACGCCTGTTTTATAGATGGTATCTATCCATTAGCTGTAAATATGGTATCCTTGTCGCAGAAAGCATATGATGATGGCCGTTTTGAGAATGTGGCTTATTTTGAGCCTTTCTATTTGAAAGAATTCCAAGCAACGATCGCTAAGAACAAAGTGCTGAACGAGGCGTTAGGGAAAAACAAATAAGAGTAAGGGTACACAACCAAATTCATGTTCCGGCTGTTTATTCTAAAATGAATAAATCAGTTAAAGACATGAGAAAGAAAAGTGTGAATACGCTATTGGTATTTGGTGTGGTTGTCGCTATAATCCTTTTGATGATCTGGTTGTTCCTCGGGACAACGTTGGTGGAGGATACGAGTACGGAGATTAGTCCGGTTCCTATAGAGCAAGCTAACTGAGAACAATAACATAAAAAGGCGGGATCCTTTCGGACCTCGCCTTTTTTAATATAGATAGTTGTTTTATTAACCAAGGAATCCTAGCAAGATACCGGCAGCTACAGCGGAACCGATTACACCTGCTACGTTCGGACCCATAGCGTGCATCAACAAGTAGTTGGTCGGGTCATATTCCAAACCTACAACTTGTGAGATACGAGCTGAGTCAGGAACGGCGGATACACCGGCGTTACCGATAAGCGGATTGATCTTATTGCCGTCTTTCAATATTAAATTGAATAACTTAACGAACAATACACCGGCGCAAGTAGCGATCACGAATGATAACGCACCTAGACCGAAGATCTTGATAGAGTTCAATGTCAAGAACTGTGTAGCTTGGGTAGAAGCACCTACCGTGATACCCAATAAGATCGTGATTGTATCGATCAGCGGACCACGAGCAGTCTCTGCCAAACGACGAGTCACGCCACTTTCTTTCAATAAGTTTCCGAAGAATAGCATACCTAACAATGGTAAACCGGACGGAACCAAGAAGCAAGTAAGCAACAAACCAACGATCGGGAAGATAATTTTTTCCGTGGAAGAAACGGCTCTCGGCGGTTTCATACGGATCAAACGCTCTTTCTTAGTCGTAAGCAATCTCATGAACGGCGGTTGGATAATAGGAACCAACGCCATGTATGAGTAAGCGGATACCGCGATCGCACCCATTAAGTTTGGCGCTAACTTAGAAGAAAGGAAGATAGCCGTCGGACCGTCAGCACCACCGATAATACCGATAGCACCTGCTTGGTTCGGCTCAAATCCCATTTGAAGAGCAATCGTATAAGCACCAAAGATACCGAACTGAGCCGCTGCACCGATCAACATCAACTTAGGATTGGAGATCAATGCGGAGAAGTCGGTCATGGCCCCGATACCGAGGAAGATCAATGGCGGATACCATCCAGAGGTCACACCCTGATAGAGGATGTTCAGTACAGACCCTTGCTCATAAATACCTACCTGAAGACCTGCGTCCTTGAAAGGGATATTACCGATCAAGATACCAAATCCGATAGGGATCAAAAGCATCGGTTCAAACTCATATTTAATCGCCAGGAATATAAACAACAGACCTACCAGAATCATGATGAGATGTCCCGGAGTAGCGTTGTATACACCTGTATAGGTAAGGAACAGTTGTAAGTTCTCACCTAAGAATGTTAAAAAGCTCTCTTGCATAGTCTTATCCGATTACTACGAGATCAGCACCTTCTAGCACAGAGTCTCCCTTGTGTACTTTAATTTCTATAATCTTACCGTCACGGTCTGCGTTGATGTTGTTCTCCATCTTCATAGCCTCAAGGATAATCAATGTTTGACCTCTCTTCACGGTATCACCTACGTTGCACTTAACCTGCAAGATAACACCTGGCAGCGGAGTCTTAACAGCGCCTTGTGTAGTAGAGGCTGCCGGACGAGTAACTACAGGGTCGCCACTTGCTGTTGTCGGTGCTTGAGCCGGACGTTTCAATGTAACCATTTGTTTCTTCGCCGGTTTCTCTAATTTTACTTGATAAGGTGTACCATTTACTTCAACATCTGCGATGTCATCCACTACAGAATTGATGTGTACTTTATATACGTTACCGTTAATGGTATATTTAAAACTTTTCATTCTTTGTTCGTTTTTAGATAATTACTTATGTGGGGTTTGACGCAAACCGTAGAGTTTTGAACTCCAAGGAGAATAAGTCCTTTGTACCTTGTGGATCGTAAGAACCGTGTGCTCGATGTCATGATTGTCATCACTCATCTCGTACAAAGCGGTAGCGATAGCGGCAAAGATCTCACCAGACTCTTGTCCGGCGTCAACCGATACACTTGTTGTTCCCGCAGCTTTTTGAGCGTTACGTTTGCTCGCGGATATAGACAATCTACCGATCTGCTTAAAGATGATGTATAACAAAAATAATCCCAAGAACACTACAGCCATAGCGGTAATGGTCATACCGATACCTAAAGAGTCATTCTGTTTGAAATTATCGATTTTCTCATTAGAATCCAATGTTAGGTTATTCGTACTGGGAGTAACTTTCTTCAGCTGTGCCCATTCATCTTTACCATCGATCACTCTACCGTAACTGATATCAGCCATTTGTCCGGCAGGGATCGTAACTTCGTCGATCAATGTTTTACCATCTGCATCATACAGAGCTATATAATTCTCCTTAGAGGGATCTAATACGAAGTTAACGTGGAATGTACCTCTGCCCGGCTGTCCGTCAGCCCAAAATAGTGTGTGCTGGCGGGGTTGGATCTGAGTCAATACGTCTCCCTTCGGGATCGGATATTTCATGGGATTGTTTTTGTCGTCTGTCAAATAACATCCCGCAATATTTACCGTTCCGGCCGAAGTGTTGAACAACTCAATCCAGCCATGACGTTTGCCATAGTCATCAACGAAGTTATCCTCGTTGATAACCAATACTTCATTAATACGCATGGAGGTTGCGCGCTGTGCCTTTGCCCCGAATGAAATGAGCAAAGCGAACAGTAGCAATACCCCTATTTTCTTATTTATCATATTCATCTCCTGTTTTACGGATTATAGAGGCAGGTTATCATGTTTCTTAGCAGGATTGCTTAACTTCTTAGTCTGCAATTGCTGCAAAGCACGAATAATACGGAAACGAGTGTTACGCGGTTCGATAACATCGTCGATATAACCGTATTGAGCTGCGTTATAAGGATTAGCGAATGCTTTCTTATATTCAGCTTCTTTCTCTGCTGCGCATGCTTTCGGATCTTCAGCGGCTGCTACTTCCTTGGCGAAGATAACCTCTACGGCACCGCTCGGGCCCATAACGGCGATCTCGGCTGTCGGCCATGCGTAATTCATATCACCACGTAAATGTTTAGAACTCATCACGCAATAAGCTCCACCGTAAGACTTACGCAATGTAACGGTAATCTTAGGAACGGTAGCCTCACCATAAGCGTAAAGCAATTTAGCGCCATGAAGGATTACACCGTTGTATTCCTGACCTGTACCCGGAAGGAATCCCGGAACGTCAACCAATGTTACCAAAGGAATATTGAAAGCGTCGCAGAAACGAACGAAGCGACCTGCTTTACGAGATGCGTTGCTATCCAAGCATCCTGCCATAACCTTCGGCTGGTTAGCTACGATACCGACGGATTGTCCGTTGAAACGAGCGAAACCTACGATGATATTCTTAGCGTAGTCCGCATGGACCTCTAGGAACTCGTTGTTATCGACGATCGTACCGATAACCTCATACATATCGTAAGATTGGTTGGCGTTATCGGGAATGATATCGTTCAATACATCATCCAGACGATCGATCGGGTCTTTGCACTCAACTAACGGCGTTTCCTCTAAGTTGTTCTGAGGTAAGAAACTGAGCAATTTACGAATCAATTGCAAACCATCTTCTTCTGTATCGACAGCGAAATGGGCTACACCCGATTTGGTAGTGTGTACGCTGGCTCCACCCAACTGCTCTTGGGTTACATCCTCACCTGTTACGGTTTTTACGACTTTCGGACCAGTCAAGAACATATAGCTGGTACCACGTGTCATGATGTTGAAGTCTGTCAAAGCCGGAGAATAAACGGCTCCACCGGCGCAAGGGCCGAAGATACCGGAAATCTGGGGAACAACACCGGAAGCCAAGATGTTACGTTGGAAAATCTCTGCGTATCCTGCCAAGGCGTTTACACCTTCTTGGATACGAGCTCCACCGGAGTCGTTCAAACCGATAACGGGAGCGCCCATCTTCATGGCTTGATCCATTACTTTACAGATCTTCATAGCCAAAGCCTCAGACAAGGCTCCACCGAATACGGTGAAATCTTGAGCGAAGATATATACCAAACGTCCGTCGATCGTACCATAACCTGTTACGATACCATCGCCTAAATATTTAGTTTTCTCGATACCGAAGTTTGTACAACGGTGTTGAACAAACATGTCGAATTCCTCGAAACTACCTTCGTCAAGCAACATGGCGATACGCTCACGAGCGGTATATTTGCCTTTTTTGTGCTGTGATTCGATTCTTTTCTCTCCTCCACCCAAGCGAGCTTGCTCACGAAGTGCGATGAGCTCTTTTACTTTTTCAAGCTGGTTACTCATTGTATTTTGATTTGTTGTTAGAAATGAACGGATTAATTATTTGTTGCCCGGCATGCAAAGCTCTGTCAATACGCTGCAAGTTGATTTCGGGTGAAGGAAAGCGATGTTCAAGCCTTCCGCGCCACCACGGGGAGCTTTATCGATTAATTTAACGCCTTTTTCCTCAGCCTCGTTCAAAGCTGCCTGTACATCAGGTACCGCGAATGCGATATGGTGGATACCTTCACCTTTTTTCTCGATAAATTTTGCGATCGTGCTATCTTCGCTGGTCGGCTCTAGTAATTCAATCTTAGTCTGTCCTACCTTGAAAAATGCGGTTTTTACTTTTTGGTCTGCTACTACTTCGATATTGTAGCATTTTAATCCAAGAACGCCTTCATAATAGGGTAAACAAGCCTCGATACTCTTCACTGCGATACCTAAATGTTCGATATGTGTAAGTTCCATGTCAATAATAATTTAAAGATTTAGTAAATGTTTGTTTCTATTGTGTGCAAATGTACACTACTTTTTATGAATGAGGAAATAATTTTTTGTTTTTATCTCCCAGTAAATGTGTTTAAAGATACATTTTATTAAAAATCGACAATCAGACGAACGTTCAATTGACGTCCGGTCAGATAGTTTGGAACTGCGTATTGGACATTATATACATCTGTTATCCAATAGTAGGAACTAACGTTTTTGATGTCTAATATGTTAAATACATCCAGACCTAGCCAAATGTTTTTCAAATGGCGGAAGAAGCCCCTGTCCATGATAGCGTCCGTGCCTCCTGCCAATTGATAGGAGAGGCCGATATCTACACGTTTGTAGGCGGGCGTACGGAAATAGCCGGCTTCGTATCCTTTGCCCGGGATTGTCTGGGGAAGTCCTCCGGATAGAACTCCTTTCA
Organism: Parabacteroides sp. merdae-related_45_40; assembly: GCF_001915675.1. Taxonomy (NCBI): domain Bacteria; kingdom Pseudomonadati; phylum Bacteroidota; class Bacteroidia; order Bacteroidales; family Tannerellaceae; genus Parabacteroides; species Parabacteroides sp. merdae-related_45_40. The sequence goes on from NZ_MNQY01000029.1 coordinate 8,457, forward strand.
GATTTAGCTTGACTCGTTTATAGCCCGGGAAATAATCTTGGAAGAAGAGTGAGATGTTGTAGCCTTGGCTATTGGCCATAGGAACGGTCGTTTTTTCCCGGATGGTTTGCTGGGCTTTCATCAAGGAGAAGCTGATCCATGAGTCGGTACCCGGTACGAATTCTCCGAAGAATTTGACATCGAGTCCCATGGCGTAACCTTTGGCGCAGTTCTCACCGTAATAGCGGATCTTGACGTTATCTACGGTGTAGGGATTCAGATTGTCCAGCTTTTTATAGTACATCTCGGCGGTCACCTTGAAATTCCGGTCTACGGCACGGAACGTATAATCTCCTCCCAATATGAAATGGATGGAGCGTTGTGACTTTAGATCTTTGTTCAATACCGTGATATTATTGCCGTTCTTATCTTTGTCTACTCTACGTAATTCCTTGTAGAAGGGCGATTGATAATACAGTCCGGTGGCGAAACGGAGCGTCAAGTCTTGGTCGAAGTTCGGGATAAAGCCCAATGAGGCACGGGGACTGAAAAGGAACTCCTTATTATAAGTCCAATAACTACCTCTAACCCCTGCGACTAACGTGAACAGACCTTGCTTGGTCCTGAATTTGAATGCGTCTTGCGCATAAGCGGAAAAGCGTGTGCTTTCTATCTGATTATCAGAAAAGAGGTTCGAATATACACTTACGTTATTACCGGTTTGGGGCAAAGAATAACCTGAGGAATCCCTTTTTTCCCATTCACTGATCTTATCATTGATTTTCTCCATTTGTACCGTGGCTCCCCATTTCAACGTATTGTTTAAAAGGCGGGCCATCCCATAGTGCCCGACATTCATGACGGTGGAGTTCAAACGGTTTCGTGCGTGCTCGTGATAACGGCCTACGGACATGGCGGCTGACGCGTCGTCATTCGGATTTTCCGCTCCGTTCTCGCTCAGCCAATATTCTCCGGCGATATCGTATCCCTCTTCTTCCTTGCTTTTGAAAGCGGAGGCTTGAAGTCCCAACTCTGTGTTCTCATTGGGGTTGTGTTTCAATGTAAGCGCACCGAATAAGGTTTGGAAACGGTCTCTTTCCCTTCCGTCGAAATAGACTTTGAAGTTCTTGGGATGCTCGGCTGTACCGAAAGAGGTTTCCCGGCTATAAGGGGTGAATTTATAATTATTGTTAGCGAGGTTTCCCAAGAAATTGATTTCCCATTTAGGGGCCAATTGGTACGTGATGTAAGTTTGCAAATCGATAAATTTAGGGTCGTATTCTGCGTCTGTATCCATGGTACCCAAAATAGACCGACCGCTTTTAAAGCGGAAACCCGTTACTTGGGTAAATTTACCGATAGAACTGCCTACATAAGCATTTGCGCCCAACAAGCTCGCGGAAGCCGAGCCTTCGAATATCTTAGGCTTTTTATAGGTAATATCCAGCACGGAACTCATCTTGTCTCCGTAACGAGCCTCGAAGCCACCGGCGGCGAAATTGACCGCCTCCGTTAGGTCCGGATTGATAAAGCTAAGGCCCTCTTGTTGTCCCGAGCGAATCAGAAGCGGACGGAATACCTCGATACCATTCACATAAACGATATTTTCATCATAACTACCTCCACGTACGGAATACTGGGAACTTAGCTCGTTATTGGACGATACGCCGGCAAACGTAACGACCAAGCTCTCTATACTACCTCCGGAGGGATCGGGCAATAACTTGATTTTGTCCGCGTTTAGGGACTCCATGGTCGTGGTCTGCTTGCGGATGGCAGTAACGGATACTTCCCCTAAATCAAATGAGGTATTGTTCATCTGTACGTTCAGGCGCATATCCGCTTGTGCCGAGGGAATGATACGCTCTGCCTTATTATATCCCAGACAAGAGTAAATAACGGAGATAGAATCCCCCGGCGATATGGAAAAGGAATAATATCCCTTCTCGTTGGTCATGGAGCCAATCAACGTGTTCTTAACCCGGACATTCACTAATTCCAGGGGGTTACCGTCGGCGTCACGGACATAACCAGTGATTTTTATGCGGCCCTCGCCAAAGGCACTCACGGAAATAAGTATAAATAGCAGCGCGGCTATCGCACGAATCTTCATAATCTATTGTTCAATTATAAAAATACTAACGAGAAAAAAGAACGATACGTATATATGGGTGCAAAAAATTATATTTATATTTGCGAATCTTAATATTAAAAGAGTACAAAGAACGAAAAAAATGGAGAGTTTTGCAACACTTATACAAAATAGAAGAAGTACACGTAAGTTTACCGAACAACTACTTTCACCCGAGCAGGTAGAACTGATCTTGAAGGCGGCGTTGATGGCTCCGGCCTCAAAACGTAGTAATCCTTGGCAGTTCGTGGTCGTGGAAGATAAGGAAATGTTGAAGAAACTTGCCGGGTGTAAGAAAAATGGTTCCGCTTTTCTGGAGGGTTGTGCCTTGGCCGTGGTTGTCTTGGCGAATGTGATGGAAAGCGATGTTTGGATCGAGGACGCTTCGGTCGCTTCTATTTATATGCAATTGCAAGCGGAGGATTTGGGATTGGGCAGTTGCTGGTGTCAGATCCGGAACCGGGTAACAGAGGACGAGGTGGATTCGAATAATTATGTTCGTTCGTTGCTGGATATCCCTTATCAATTGGATGTCTTGTCTATCATTGGTATCGGTTATAAGGATCAGGTTCGTAAGCCTTTTGATGAATCCCATTTACAATGGGAGAAGATACATATAGGAAAGTTCTCTCTTCCGGAAGAAAATAAAGAGACGGGAGAATGAGAGTCGTATTTGTTGGTGCCGGAAACTTAGCTACCCGGCTTTCGTTGGAAATGCGTAAGTCCGGAATGAGTATCGGGCAAGTATATAGTCACACAAGTGAGCATGCTAAGATTTTAGCTGATGAATTGGGATGTGGGTGGACCGTGATCCCGGAAGAGATTGTGGAAGATGCCGACTTGTATGTTTTCTCTTTGAAAGATGCCGTGCTCCAAGATGTTATCGCCCGTGTAAAACCGAATAACGGTTTGTGGGTGCATACGGCAGGGAGTATGCCAATCTCTGTATTTGAAGGTCTTACGGCTAGATATGGGGTGGTTTATCCGTTACAAACGTTTAGTAAGAGTAGGGAGGTGGATTTCAAGAAAATACCGTTCTTTTTAGAGGCGAACTCGTCTGAAGATGAGAAGGTGCTGGGAGAGGTGGCTAGGGCGCTCTCCAGTGATGTCCGTTTCCTCTCCTCCGAGAAGCGAAAGAACTTACATTTAGCGGCGGTTTTCGCTTGTAATTTTACGAATCATATGTATGCGCTAGCTGAAAAGATCTTGGAAGAACAGCAAATACCGGGAGAGGTCTTGTTACCTTTGATAGACGAGACAGCCGCTAAGGTACATGTAATGTCGCCGGCGCGAGCCCAAACGGGACCAGCTATACGATATGACGAGAATGTGATAAACAAACATATGGCTATGCTTAAAGATCCGGATATGCGAAATTTATATGAGCTGATTAGCCGAAGTATACATAAGGAGGCTCGACATGAGTAGTATAAACTATGATTTGAGAAAAATAAAGGCTTTTGTCTTTGATGTAGACGGGGTGCTATCCTGCGATGTGATTCCGCTTCACCCGAATGGCGATCCGATGCGTACTGTCAATATCAAGGATGGCTATGCCTTGCAATTGGCCGTGAAGAAAGGTTATGAGGTCGCTATAATTACGGGTGGATATACGGAAGCCGTACAGATTCGCTTTTCTCGTTTGGGAATACAACATATTTATATGCGTAGCGCTGTAAAGGTGCATGACTTTAAGGATTTCATGGAAAAAACGGGCTTGTCTCCTGAGCAAATCATGTATGCGGGTGATGATATTCCTGATTATGAGGTAATGACGCGAGTCGGATTGCCGGTGGCACCTGCGGATGCGGCTCCGGAGATCAAGGAGATAGCGAAATATATATCCTCCCGGCGAGGTGGCGAAGGCGTAGCTAGGGACGTGATCGAGCAAACGATGCGGGCTCAAGGACACTGGTTCGGCGAGGAGGCTTTTGGGTGGTAAAATTTTGGTGAATGTGTAACGCTTAATCGAATAGGTTATGTTAGAGAATTTAAAAAAGTACAAGATCGTCTTAGCCTCTAATTCTCCGAGACGACGGAATTTGTTATCTGGTCTGGATATCGACTTCGAGGTGAGGATAATTCCGGATATTGACGAGTCTTACCCGGATTCTATTGACTCCATGGAGATCCCTTTATATATTGCCCGTTCGAAAGCGGAGGCCTATAAATCGACTATGGCGGATGATGAATTGCTAATCACGGCAGATACGATCGTTTGGACGTTTGACGGGGTTATGGGGAAGCCTGCGAACCGGGAGGAAGCTTATGCTATGCTTCATGCTTTGTCGGATCATGTACATCAGGTAATAACCGGCGTTTGTATCATGACGAAGGACAAAAATGTAGGCTTTTCCGTCGAATCTGCGGTTTGTTTCGCAAAATTGGGTGATGAAGAGATTAATTATTATTTGGATAAATATAAACCTTATGATAAAGCGGGAGGGTATGGCATTCAGGAGTGGATCGGTTATATCGGGGTAGAGGCTATCAATGGTAGCTTTTATAACGTGATGGGATTACCTGTGCAAAAGCTTTATCAGGAATTGAAACATTTTTAATCTCAATTCAAGGTAAAGTATTTATCCTTCATATAATATTCTATCTGATTTAATGTGTGCGCTAAGGCTGGGGGAATCGGTAAGACGACCGGTTTCTCCACATTCCATTCCGGGTCATTTATGATCATGTCGGATAGGCTGCCCGCATGTATTAAGATAAGGCGGGTATGGGCTGAGGCTATAACCTTATGATTGGTGTTTTGCGCAAGTAGCATGAAATGATCTTTTGCCACTTCCGCTATATGTGTCCCTTCTTGGCTGTAAATAATAAGTTTTCCCGAAAATACGAAGATTAATAGATTATCCGTGGTTGTGGTATTAAACAGGGAATCTCCGGCTCTCAGTATTTTGCATTCAAGTTGATTTAGATAACGCTTCATGTAGGAACTTAAGGATTTTCGAGGATAGCCAATGTTTTTCTGTTAGGAAGGTATTCCAACATACCTTTTGAGTAGGTGACTTTCTGTTGTCCGTTGTTGTCCGCATAAATAATAAAATACTCTATTTGGGGGATGGATTGTGCCAGTAGCTTCGCTTTCTCGACTCCCAAAACCATGAAAGTCGTAGCGTAAGCGTCTGCTGTCATACAATCTTCCGCCACGATGGTCGCGCTAAGAATATTTTGTCCAGCGGGATAACCGGTCGCCGGATTGATCGTATGGGCATATTTCTTACCATCCTTGATGTAGAAGTTTCGGTAGTCACCAGAAGTAGCCACACCCCCTTTTTGGCATAATTGTACGATCTCTTCAACATCATTTGTTACGCCACTTGTCCCTATTTCCGGCTTGTTGATGCCGACTCGCCAACAGTCACCTTGTTGATTTACGCCTTTCATGGTGACCTCACCACCTATTTCTACCATGTAGTTCTTTACGCCTTCCTTTTCCAGCAGGCGGGCGATGACATCGCAAGCATAACCTTTTGCGATGGACGAACAATTCAATAGAATCCGGGGATCTTCTTTGATGATTTTCTTTCCTTCCAATCTCACTTTTTGATAACCGACGAAAGCCTTTATGCTATCGATCATCTGCGGGGTTACGCTATCCATCTTACTGAATCCGAATCCCCATAGATTAATTAATGGAGCACAAGTAATATCAAAAGCTCCTCCTGATTTTTGGGAGATTTCTTCCGCCTTATTGAATACTTCGGTAAACCATTCGTCTACCTCCACATCCTCGTTATTATTGACTTTCGCGATCGTGGAGTTGGGGTTGAAAGGATTTAAGGAGAGGTTAAAACGTTGCAGCTCGCTGTCGATCTTATCGGTTAGGATTTGCTTGGCCTTGTATTTGATGTGGTAACTTGTATGAAAAACAGAACCACTCTCTTCGAAATATTGGCCCTTGTCCGAGCAAGCCGTAAGCGATAAGATCAACAGGCTGACTAATATGGAAATATTCTTGCGCATCATTATGAAATTTTATGTCGCGAACTTACATAAAAAATTCCATATATGCCCCTTTCATGGGGGAGACGCTATTGTGTGTATAAATATCAAGGATTCCTTTTTTATATTGTGACTCTGGTTTTATCCAATGTGCACGCCTTTCGGATAGGATCTTTTCTATCTCTTCCACGCTTCTCTCAATACTGTCGGTACCGATTATATCCAATGTTCTCGCTGGAATATCGATACGGATCAAGTCATCGTTCTCGACCAAGGCGATTGGTCCCCCCTCGGAAGCCTCCGGGGATACATGTCCGATCGCCGGGCCTCGGGTCGCTCCGGAGAAACGACCGTCGGTGATCAATGCGATGGTCTCTACCAGCTCAGGATCGGAGGCGATCGCTTCTGTCGTATAAAACATTTCTGGCATTCCACTTCCTTTCGGTCCTTCATAACGGATAAATACCGCTTCTCCCGGATGGATTTTCTTTTGTAATACCGCCTCAATAGCGTTCTCCTCACAATCGAATACCCTCGCTTTCAGGGTGACTTGCATCAAGCGGGGTGAAATCGCCGAATGTTTTACGACTGCCCCTTCGGGCGCTAAATTTCCTTTCAATATAGCGATGGCTCCTTGTGCCTTGATCGGTGTATGAAGAGGTTTGATAATATCGCCAACCTTTACTCCTAGGGTAGGAAGATATTTATGGCAATTCTCATAGAAGCCGTTGAGTTGTAAATCTTTTAAGTTTTCTTCCAATGTTTTGCCGGTAACAGTCATGACGTCGAGATGGAGGAATTCTTTAATTTCTTCCATGATCGCCGGTACGCCTCCCGCATACCAGAAATATTCGCCGGGCCAAAAACCGCTGGGACGTATATTTAAAAGGTAGGGGATCTTACGATGTATCTTGTCGAACAAATCCGGTGATAACTGGATTCCCAGTTCGTGGGCGATAGCTGGAAGATGAAGCAGGCTGTTGCTGGAACCCGCTATGGCGGCATGTACCATGATCGCATTTTCAAATGCTTGTATCGTCATGATATCGGAGGGTTTTAACTCTTCTTTCGCTAGTCCGAGTGCATGTTCTCCGGCTTTACGGGTGGTTTCTTTTAACTCGGGTAAATGGGCGGGGATCAAGGCGGAGCCCGGTAAAGCGATGCCAAGCGCTTCTGCCATTACTTGCATCGTAGAGGCGGTACCCATGAAAGAGCAAGCTCCACAATCCGGACATGCGTCACGCTTATAAACCATGAATTGTTCTTCCGTTATTTCTTTTCGCTCGTATTGGGCGCTATAGGTACCGATTTGTTCTAACGTGAGTAGGTTGGGACCGGCTTTCATTATACCACCGGGCATGAATATAGCAGGCATATCTAGCCGGGCTATCGCCATCAAATGCGCAGGGACGGATTTGTCGCAACTGGCTATAAAGACACCAGCGTCGAAAGGAGTCGCTTTTACATGAATCTCCATCATGGCGGCCATGATATCACGGGAGACTAATGAGTAGTTCATACCATCGTGTCCCTGCGCCTCTCCATCACAAATATCAGTGACGAAGTAGTTTGCGGCACGTCCCCCCTTTTCCTTTATACCGATTCCTGCCTCGTCCCCCAATTTATCCAGATGGGCGCTTCCCGGATGGCTATGTCCGTAACTGCTTTCTACAATGATTTGCGGTTTACTCAATTCGTCGATTTTCCAACCGCTGCCTAGCCGGAGTGAATCCAGCTCCGGCGCTAGTTTTCGTAATTGCTGGCTTTTCATGTCTATTAATTAATGTATAAGGTTATTTATTCAATAAGGTATCCCTAGCTAAAGAATACATGCTCTATCAAAATCTTTGTACCGATACCGATTAAGATTAAACCTCCGATGAGGTCCAGCTTCAAGTCGATTCTCTTGCCGAATCGGTTACCGAAATAGACACCGAAGGCAGAGATAGCGAAGGTGACAACACCGATAGTCGAGGCTTGCAGCAAGAGCGGTGATTTTAAGATCGCCAGAGAGATTCCTACGGCGAGGGCATCGATACTTGTCGCTATTCCCAATCCGCATAATGTCCGGTTACATAGAGGATCGAATTTCCCGTCTTCCTCCTCTTCCTTCGTGCTATCGTATATCATTTTTCCACCTAAGTAAAGCAAGAGGGTAAATGCGATCCAATGGTCGAAGGCGCAAATGTATTTTTCGAATCCTAATCCCATCGTATAACCGATCACGGTCATTCCGGCTTGGAATATACCGAGCACGCTCGCTATCTTTATAATATTACCGGCGGTGCAGTTGTTCTTAAGAACTGCGCCGCCGGTAACTGATACTGCTAGGCTATCCATGGATAAGCCGATCGCTAGTAGCAGAACTTCAATGTATAACATACTAGAATGATTCCCGTTTAATAATTTCTTCTATGGGCTTACGTTTCTTTGGAGTCTCATCGAATAATGCCGGGTCGGAAGGATAGCCGAACGGTATCAATACAACAGGCTCGATCGTTTCCGGAATTTTAAAATGTTTACGGCAAAGCTCCGTGTCGAAATTGCAAACCCAACAAGTTCCCAATCCTTGTTCGGTAGCGGCTAAACAAATGTGTTCCGTAGCGATAGCCGTATCGATATCCATATGATCCTTATGATCGCCCCGTTTCCAAGATTGCTGATGATCTCCGCAAACGATCAAGTAATAAGGCGCTTGCTTGAACCATTCCCGGGGATAGCATTCTTGTAATTTAGCTTTTCCTTCCGCACTTTGAACCCATACAAAATACCAAGGTTGATAATTTACCGCCGAAGGGGCCAAACGAGCTGCTTCTAGGATATAATCAATCTTTTCTTGCTCTACGTTTTTGGGGGCATACTTTCGGATAGAGCAACGTTTTCTCGCTAATTCTAGGAAACTCATATCTCATCCTCTATTTTATAGTTATTGCGATTCGGAGAATTACGGGAAATCAACTCCCCGATAAAGCCCGCTAGGAACATCTGGGTTCCCAGAATCATCGCTGTCAATGAAATATAGAAATAAGGGGAACTTGTAACCAAAGGTCTTAGATCTCCAGAGTACATCGAGATCAATTTCATGCTGAGTACGATTACTAGAGCGATAAAACCAATGAAGAACATAGCGCTTCCCCATAAACCGAAGAAGTGCATCGGTTTCTTTCCGAATTTGGAAGTAAACCAAAGCGTGATCAAATCAAGATAACCGTTCACGAAGCGATCCAACCCGAATTTAGTAGTTCCGTACTTGCGGGCTTGATGTTTCACTACTTTCTCGCCAATCTTGTGAAATCCGGCAATCTTAGCTAAATAAGGTATGTAACGGTGCATATCGTTATACACCTCTATATTTTTAATGACAACATTCTTATACGCTTTCAATCCGCAGTTGAAATCGTGTAAGTTCTTTATTCCCGAGAATTTACGAGCTGTCGCGTTGAATAATTTCGTGGGGATCGTTTTAGACAACGGGTCATATCTTTTCTTTTTCCAACCGGATACCAGATCGTACCCGTCTTCGGTGATCATCCGGTAAAGTTCGGGTATCTCATCCGGGCTGTCCTGTAGATCGGCGTCCATGGTAATGACTACGTCACCTTTAGCCCGCTGGAATCCGCAGTGCAATCCCGGCGACTTGCCGTAGTTGCGACGGAACTTGATTCCCCGGATATGTGGAGAACGTTGTTTCAACTCCTCGATCACTTCCCAAGAATTATCCGTACTACCGTCATTCACGAAAATGACTTCGTAGGTATAATTATGTTCTTTCATCACCCGCTCTATCCACGAGAATAACTCGGGTAAAGACTCGGCTTCGTTATACAACGGGATAACAACTGATATGTCCATTATTTGTCTGTAATTAACTTTTTAGCGGTTTTCAGTGATGGAACCAGTCGAATTGTTCCTGCACAAGAGAGCCGCTACCGGTATAGAAAGTATGATGCCGTAAAATACGTTATTAAATATTCCTTGTATGGCCATATGGATTGGCGAGATGCGAATATTGCTGAGCGAGTCGAGCATATCCGAGTTAACTTGGCTATCTTTTAATGCAGTCGTTAATTGCCCGATCGCATTTGCCACGAAATCAGGTGGGGCGATGAACTGATAAAAGACAAAGTATTCAAGCGAGACGATCAATGCGGCGAAAAAATACAACATCGTGCCGAATCTCCATGCATGAAAGAAACTGATCCTTCCACCGATGTCGTGCCGATATCTTTTCGTCATGTAGTAGGCGATGAAAGGGACGGCGAGCGTCAATAGCCAATAGACAAGACTCAAGGAGGGGACTGAAACGCTGAAGATGAAAAAGATGTATTTCACTACCCAATATATACCCATGGCCAAACCATAAGTCATAGCGCCTTTTAAAAGTAAATTCTTATTCTCTTCCATGATGTTGCTGTTTTGAATTCTTATCAGCAAAGTTAATATATTAATGCAAATGCGCAACTATATTATGTCTAAAATAGAAAAAAGGAAGCCTACGTATAAGCTTCCTTTTAAGTTGTGTTTTATCTGAGCCTCTTGTCGGATTCGAACCAACGACCCCGAGATTACAAATCACGTGCTCTGGCCAACTGAGCTAAAGAGGCAGGTGGGTAAGCTTACTACATCGCGGGATTCCGAGGGAGCATGCCGTGTAGGACTTACCCGGGTGCAAAAGTAGATATTATTTTTTACTTTGCAAGCGTTTTCTTACTCTTGGGATGATAATTGTTTATAAAGAATTGAAAACCTTATGCTTTTGGTAGTGTTAAAGAATGTTTTATGTATTGTGGCCGATGGTTTATCAAAGAATGTTGATCTTTTCATTGTGAGGAAAAAACATTTTCATCATGAAGAAAAAGTATTTTCACCGTGAAGAAAAAGTATTTTCATCACGATGAAAAAACAGTTTACTTGGAAGAGGTTCCGCTTTCCAATATGCTGACGATGGAGAACAACGTAAAGCAGATCGCTCCCAGTCCGGCCAATACCCGTGCGGGAATGGCATAATAACTATGCTCGGCCGCCATCTCGAAAAGGAAAGCGGAGAGGAAAAGGCAGAATAAAGCCGTGAATATAGGAATCAATGGAATTCGGTTGGCAAGCTTGAATTCTTCCCTCCATATTTTAGACAGCAAGATCACCTTGCTGGAGATACTATAGCAAACTAATCCAAGGCCGATCATGATATATCCGGTTGAGGCATTAGCCGGGTCGCTATCTCCTAATACGAAGAGACCCCATATCAGACTGATAGATCCCATCAGGATGACAAAACGGTGCCATAGCCTTTTTTCCAATCGGGAATATGTGTTTCTTATTTGTCGGGCGATCGTGGCGACTAAAGCGATTAAGCTGCTGCAAATACATGCTAGTCCGGCCATCACGTGCCCGGCGACAAAGTATTGGGAATGCTCGTCGCTATGCGCTAGCAACCGGTAAGCCCAAATCCATGCGACTATGGATATAAATGATGCTACAAGGATCAAGAATACCCCCTGCCAAAAGTTGAACGCTTTGTCTGGTATTCTGGGATCGTCGCTTTTGGCGTTCATTTGTATTAAGGTGAATCGGGTAGAGGCGGTAGCCGTTGTCGCTACGCATGCAGTTATAAGGCCCACCCCGCAAATGACATGGCCCGCGACAAAGTCTGCTGGCGTCGGTGAGGACATGAGTAAGATAAAGCCCGCCAGAAAAGTGATGGTTGCCGAGAGATATCCAAGGATAGGCAAAGCGAATCTGGCTACATTATTATATGTATGGATAATTTGACGAATAATGGTCGCTGCCGTAGCGAACAAAGCTATACAAATAAAGCCAAGAGAGAATACGACAGGTCCGGCGACGAATCTGCTGGAGTCCACTCCATAGTTAAAGACAAAAAATCCATAACCGAAACAAAAGAGGGCCATTAGCAATGGAATCGCCCTGAATAAGACACTAATCCCGTAATTCATAACTTGTTTTTTATTTAGATTTTTCTTCAAACAGAGATGCGATCCTTTTTGTTCAAGAAGAATTTTAGAGGTTATACGATGTTTTTGCGTGTTATTTCATCATTTTTGTTTTTCTTTGCGGAAAATATCAGAGAAGTGAATCTTATTATAGAACAAGGTAACACGTCATCAAAGGTCGCTGTGTATAAAAATGGGCATATAGAGGCTTCTTTTGTATACAAGCAATTCGGTGTATCTGTGGTCGCTGCTCTTTTTGAGAAGTACGCTTTTACGCAAGGCATTTTATCGACGGTGATAGATACGGACGATGAGTTGATCGCTTATCTAAAAAATAAGCTTCAGCGTTTTGTCTTTCTGGATGAACATGTAGCTTTACCGATCAAGGTGGAATATGGGACGCCGAAAACGCTAGGCAAGGACCGTTTGGCCGCTGTCGTGGGGGCGAATTATTTGCGGCCGGGAAAAAATCTGCTGGTTATCGATGCCGGTACCGCTATCACGTATGAGGTGATAGAAGCGCCGGGTATCTTTCTGGGGGGGAATATCTCTCCGGGGATGACAACCCGTTTTCGAGCGTTGAACCATTTTACGAAGAAACTGCCTTTGGTAACGGAAGAGGATGATATACCGCTTATCGGGAGAAGTACGGAAACGGCTATCCAAGCGGGTGTGGTGAATGGGATTGTTTACGAGATGGACGGATATATTGACGAGCTGAAAGTAAAATATCCGGATCTTTTGGTTTTTTTAACAGGCGGTCATTCGTTTTATTTTGAAAGACGGCTAAAAAACTCCATCTTTGCAGACATTAATTTAGTGTTGACAGGATTAAACAGAATCTTAGAGTATAATGTTGAAAATTAATAAGGTAGTAATAATAAGTTTTCTTATCTTTACACAATTGCCATTGTGGGCTCAAAATAACACGAACTCGCCTTATACGCGATTTGGATATGGAGAGTTGGCGGATCGATCTTTTGGTGCCGGAAGGGCGATGGGTGGAGTCGGTTATGGATTAAGGTCCTCTAAACAGATAAATCCATTAAATCCAGCATCTTATAGTTGCATGGATTCGTTGACATTCCTTTTTGATTTTGGTGCGTCCGGTCAGGTGTCTTGGTTCTATGACGGTACGAACAAGCAACGACAGATGAATGGAAACGTGGAGTATATCGCCATGCAATTTCCGATCACCCGGCGTTTAGCGATGAGTATTGGTTTATTACCTTATTCATATGTAGGATATGATTTCGGCGAGAGCCGTACCGAGGGCGGTTTAAGTTGGGGAGAAAGCTTTAGTGGCGAAGGTGGCTTAAGCGATGCCTATTTAGGGCTCTCCTATGATATTTGGAAGAAGCGTCTTTCCATTGGTGTGAACGCCGGATTTTTATTTGGAAATATAACACATTCCCGCAACTTGATTTTCCCGAGCTCGACAGGGGCGGACGATGTGTATAGAAACCAACGTTATGAGATTCGTGATTTAAAGTTAGATTTTGGTATTCAATATACGCATCCTTTGAGTAAGACGGAGCATGTCACGGTAGGTTTCGTTTACTCTCCCGGAAAAAAGTTGAATACGACTGTGTATGATACTCAGCTTGTCGGTTCTTCGGCTACATCCGGATATACAAGGAACGATACAATTAAGAATTATCGGTTTGATATGCCGAACTCTTACGGAGCGGGTATCTCCTATGTGAAAGAGAATCGGTTGACATTAGCCGCGGACTTCTTATATGAGGACTGGGCGAACGCTTATTTTGATAACGAGAAAGGCCAATTCAAGAACCGTACACGTGTGGCGGCTGGTGCCGAGTTTATTCCTCGTTATGATAATCGTAATTATTTGGGGCGTATCAGATACCGTGCCGGTTTTCATTATAGCAATTCGTACTTAAGAGTCAGTCGCTCCGAGGAGAATGGTTATAAAGGACATGGTTATAATGAATATGGGGCGAGTGTCGGTTTTGGGCTTCCATTGATCGATAACCGTTCATTAGTGAACCTGTCATTTGAATACGTGAAGATCCGTCCGGAATTACGTACAATGATTGATGAGCAGTATTTCCGGTTTACTGTGAACTATACATTTAACGAATTATGGTTTTTTAAACGAAAAGTGGATTAAACCGGGAATGGCCGAAAGGGTCTAATGAGTATGATACTTTTTTGAAGGAATATAAATATTATAGCTAACTTTAATAGAAAGAGATATGAAGATCAAAGTTTTATTACTAGCGCTTGGATGTACTATGGGTACGTTAGGCGCTTATGCGCAGAAAGGAGTAGATAATGGTACACAGTTCGGTTCCGGTGAGGATAGCGTGCGTTGTATTACCAATATCAGCTTGTTCGTTCCTTATGCGAAAGCCGGAAACTTCAAAGACGCCTTTGATTTCTGGAAGATCGTGTACGATGAGTGTCCTGCCGCTACAAAAGATATCTATTTGTACGGTGTGAAAATTATGGGCTGGAAGATCGCCCAAGAGAAAGATCCCGCTAAGAAGAAAGCTCTTATTGATGATTTGATGGGAGTTTACGACAAGCGTGTGAAATATTTTGGAAATGATCGCCGGTATGGAAAAGACTGGATCGTTGCTCGAAAAGTGCAAGATTATTTAGCGCAAACTGGCGATAATGCCGACTATAATCAGGCCTATACTTGGTTGAAGGAGATCGTTGATGAGAAAGGTGCTGATACGGAGGCTCTAGGTCTCTCCTTGTTTAGTTTCTCTTCTATGAAGAAAATGGTTAACGATCCGAACTTCAAAGAACAGTATATTCAAGATTATTTGAAGGTTTCTGGTGGCTTGGATGCTCAATTAAAAGCTGCGCAGGCTGCAAACAATCAAAAAGAAGTGAATGCCTTGACCGCATATAAGAGTGGTGTTGATAATGCCTTTGCGAATAGTGGTGCTGCCGATTGCGAGACTTTGCAGAATTTGTATGCTGCTAAGATCGAGGAGAATAAGGACAACTTACCTTATTTGAAAGAGACTATATCCTTGTTGAGAAGAACAGGTTGCCAAGAAATCGAGGCTTACTTTTTGGCATCAGACTATGCTTATCGTCAAGAACCTAGTGCCGAGGCAGCTGTTGGGCTAGGAAAGAAAGCCGTTAAGATAAAGGATTATGATACGGCTATTAAATACTTTGATGAGGCCGCAAATTTAGAAACGGACGCGACTTCAAAAGCTGATGATTATTATATGATCGCATTGTTGCTGTTTGAGCAAAATGCTTATTCAAAGGCTAGACAATATTGCCAGAAAGCTTTGGAGGCAAATCCTAATTATGGCAATGCCTATTTATTGATCGGTAAGATGTATGCCGCTACTTCCAAGTCTGTTTTCCCGAACGACGGAGTACTGGCAAGAGCTGCTTATAATGCCGCTATCGATAAATTTGAGAAAGCGAAACAGGTAGATCCGAGTGTTGCTGAAGAGGCTAATACTTTGATATCATCTTATCGTGCTCACCTTCCTTCTACGGAGGAGATCTTCATGCACCCGGATTTGGAGAAGGGCAAACCTTTCACTGTCGGTGGTTGGATCGGAGAGCGTACAACGATTCGGTAATTATGATAGGAAATCGTTTTCATTGTAAAACGGAAAATATGGGCATAACAACTACCTTCGTGGTGGTTGTTATGCTTCTTTTGTTTTCTGCCTCTTGCAGTAAGGAGCATAAGGAGGTGGTTGATGTTGAGTTTGACCCGGACAAGACTTATACGATGAAGGCTACGGATGTGTCATCCTTGATCTCCGATTCTGGTATCACGAGATATCGCTTGAAAGCGAAAGAGTGGCAGATTTATGGGAAGGCGGCGGAACCCCATTGGTATTTCCCTGAGGGGATCTACGTGGAGAAGTTCGATACCTTATTCCAGACAGAAGCGAGTATTAAGGCGGATACAGCCTATTATTATGATAAAAAAGGGCTTTGGGAGCTGATCGGTAATGTAGAGGTGGAAAGTCTGCAAGGGGAGCATTTTGAGACTTCCCAATTGTTCTGGGACCAGAAGCAAGAGAAGGTTTATTCTGATAAGTTTATGCGTATCGAGCAAGAAGATAAGATCATAACAGGTATAGGTTTTGAGTCGAACCAAGATATGACTCAGTATAAGATATTTAACTCACAGGGTATTTTCCCGGTGAGCGATGCTCCGGCCGATACGACACGGACAGCTCAGGGGGATAGTGCCCGGGTAGATGTGTCACAAATAGATTCAATAAAAAGTAATTAAGGTGGGGACGCTGACTTATATTTTAATTTCCCTCGCATTTTCCGCATTCTTTTCCGGGATGGAGATCGCTTTTATCTCCTCCAATAAGCTTCGTTTCGAGCTGGATAAGAAGGAACGTAGTCTATCCAGTAAGATACTGGGTGTTTTCTATCGTAATCCAAATTTGTTTATCTCTACCATGTTGGTAGGAAATAATATTGCGTTGGTCGTTTATGGTCTTCAGATGGCAATCGTATTGGAGCCGTTTATAGCCAAGGTGGTTGCGAATGAGGCATTGATCGTTTTTATCCAATCCGTGATATCTACGATCTTGATTTTGTTTGCCGGGGAGTTTATTCCCAAGACCATATTTAAGTTGAATCCTAATTTATCACTCAATATATTTGCGATACCATTATTTATCATATATATCATCCTGTATCCGGTCTCCAAGTTCTCATCCCTGCTATCTTTTTTGATTTTGAAGTTAGGGGGCGTGAAGAACTTGAAAAGTTCACCTCAGGCATTAGGCAAGGTAGACTTGGATTATTTTATACAGCAAAGTCTGGAAGATGCACCTCAAAATTCGGATATGGATACGGAGGTTAAGATTTTCCAGAATGCCTTAGATTTCTCGAATGTCCGTTTGAGGGATTGTATCGTGCCCCGGACGGAGATTGTAGCCTGTGATACGTCGGCTACGATAGAGGAATTGCGTTCTAAGTTTATCGAGACAGGACTTTCGAAGATATTGGTGTATAACGAGAATATTGACGATATTATCGGGTATATCCATTCTTCCGAGCTTTTCAAGAATCCGGAGGATTGGACCCAGCATATCCGTAGCGTATCGATCGTTCCGGAGACGATGGCGGCGAATAAACTGATGAAACTGCTGATGCAAGAGAAGAAGAGCTTGGCTGTTGTCGTGGATGAGTTTGGCGGTACGTCGGGTATCGTGACACTTGAGGATTTGGTGGAGGAGATTTTCGGAGAGATTGAGGACGAGCACGATATGAAGTCGCATGTGGCTAAAAAAGTATCGGACAATGAGTATTTGCTGTCGGGTAGGATGGAGATTGATACCTTGAACGAAATGTTCGGGTTGGATCTTCCGGAGTCGGATGATTATGTCACCATCGCCGGTTTTATCTTGCACTTCTATCAAAAATTCCCGAAATTGAACGAGACTGTCCAGATCGATAAATATTCGTTTAAGATAATCAAAGTAACGGCTACGAAGATCGAACTTGTACGTATGAAAGTAGGGATTTGATAAAAAAAAGGATTATATGCTGTGGAATTTCCTTTTTTTCATATCTTTGTGCCCTTAAAATGTGAAATAATAAACTTTAAAAAATAATAAAGATAAATGGCTACGCTGGAAAAAATTAGAAGCAAAGCAGGACTGCTGGTACTCGTGGTGGGTTTGGCATTGTTCGCTTTTATCATTGGAGACTTTTTAAACTCTGGTTCTACTTATTTTAGGCAATCACAGGAACGGATCGCCGAGATTGATGGAGAGGTTGTAAAAATTCAAGATTATCAAGGTCGCGTTGATGAGATGGCCGAGATGTATAAGATGCAATCCGGTTCAGCCAGCCTGCCCGAGGAATATATGACACAGATTCGCCAGTCCGTATTCGATGCGATGGTACAAGAGGTCGTGTTGGACGAGGCTACTGCTAAATTAGGTATGGGAGTAAGTCCGGAAGAATTGTTTGATATGGTTCAAGGTGAGAATATCTCTCCGTTGATCCAACAAATGCAAATGTTTACGAATCCTCAGACTGGTGCTTTTGATAAGGCCGCTTTGTTGAATTTCTTGAAACAAATCGATTCCGATAATATCGCTAGCTATCCGGCAGATCAACAGGCACAGCTGATTCAAGCTAAGAACTTCTGGTTGTTCTGGGAGAAGAACATCAAACGTCAACGTTTGGAGCAAAAATATACGACATTATTGAGCAAGGCTATTTCCGCGAATTCATTGGACGCTAAGGAAGCTTATAATGATAATGCCGAGAATTCGGATATCATTTACGCTATGCAATCATATGCTACGATTCCGGATTCAACGATTGAGGTAAGCAAGAGCGAGATCGAGAAATTGTATAACCAACGCAAGGAGCTTTATAAACAAAAAGAATCTAAGGTAATTAAATATATCGCCGTAGATATCCGTCCGAGTAAAGAGGATTATGATAAGGCACAGGCCGAGATCGAGAGCTTGAAAGAGGAGCTGGCTACGTCTGAAAGAGTGGCTGATGTAGTAAACGAGAACTCTGAGGTTCCTTATGTTGACGCTTTCTTCACGGAGAAGGCTTTGGATCCGGAGATGAAACAATTCGCTACGACTTCTGAGGTTGGCGCTGTTTATGGTCCTGTATTCGAGAATGACAAATACAGAATGTTTAAGCTAGTCGATAAGACGGTCGCTCCGGACTCAGTAAAAGTTAGCCACATCATGTTGGCCGGTAAATCTGAGGCTGAGACAACAGCTTTGGCTGATAGCTTGATGGGGGCGTTGAAAGGTGGCGCTAATTTTGCTGAATTAGCTAAGAAATACTCAGCAGACCAAGCCGCCGAGAATGGTGGTGAACTAGGTTGGTTTACAGAGGTTACCGCTTTGAGAGGTGTGAATGATGATTTTAAGAAGGCTGTCTTCTCAACTCCATTGAATGAGGTAGCGGTTGTGAAATCTTTATATGGTACTCACCTTGTAAAAGTAACAGAGAAAACAGGAAATGTTGAAAAATATAAGATCGCAGATATCGACATGACTGTATCTCCTAGCTCTAAGACCTATAGCAACATCTACAATGAGTTGAATCAGTTCGTATCGAAGAACAACTCTATGGCTAAATTGGAGGAGAATGCGAAGGAAGCCGGTTATAACTTGATTTCAGGTGCAACGGTTACTACAGATGATCAGTTGTTAGGTTCTATCAAGAATTCACGTCCGGTAATTCGTTGGGCGTTCCAGAACGATAAAGGTTCTATCTCTGAGATCTTCGAGTGTAGTGATAAATTTGTCGTGGCTGCTGTAGAAGGAAGTATTTCCGAGGGGTATCGTCCGGTTGATATGGTTGCTCCGGCTTTGAGAGCTGAATTGGCTGCCCAGAAGAAAGGCGATAAGATCGCTCAGGAATTGGCTGCTAAGAATTTAACTTCAGTTGAGGCATATGCTGAAACGATGGGTTCTTCTGTTGACTCTGTAAAGTTCGTGAACTTTGGTACTCGCCGTATCGCTGGTATCGGTATCGAACCGAACTTGAACGCTATGGTTTCTATGGCTCAAGTTGACCAAGTAAGTGCTCCGGTTAAAGGTAACAACGGTGTATATGTGTTCAAGGTATACGCAAGAAATAAAGATGGTAAGGAGTTCAACGAGGCTGAGGAAATCCGTGCGTTGGATGCTTCGAACGCGTATCGTGTAGGATTCCAAGCTATCCAATCTATGGTCAACAACGCTAAGGTGGAAGACAACCGTATCCGTTTCTATTAATAAAGAGTATTTATACTTAAGATAAAAAAGATCCCCTGTTTTGTCGTCAAGATATATTTATTTTGACGGCAAAACAGGGGATCTTTATTTTGTGGAATATTTCTCGTACTTTCGCGAATAAGAAAATATCGATAGCATGGTTGACAAAAGACAATTATTAGGGATGACCTTGGAGGAACTGAAAGGTGTAGCGTCTGAGGTGGGTCTTCCCGCATATGCGGCTAAGCAAATGGCCGATTGGATTTATAAAAAGAAAATAACCCGGATTTCGGAGATGACGAATATAGCGGTTGCCAAACGTGCTTTATTGGAGGATTCATTCGAGATCGGGGCTTATCCGCCATCTGAGTATCAAAAGTCGAAAGACGGTACGATCAAATATCTATATGCTGCCGGACCGGGGCGTTTTGTTGAGTCTGTTTATATTCCTACGGATGATCGGGCGACTCTTTGCGTCTCTTCTCAAGTCGGATGCAAAATGAATTGCTTGTTTTGTATGACGGGAAAACAAGGTTTCACGGCAAACCTGACAGCGAACCAGATATTGAACCAGATCCAGTCCTTGCCGGAAAACGATTCATTGACGAATATCGTTTTCATGGGAATGGGGGAGCCACTGGATAACGTAGACGAGCTTTTCAAGGTTTTGGAAATACTCACGGCCTCGTATGGATATGCGTGGAGCCCGAAGCGTATCACGGTTTCAACCATCGGTGTGACGAAAGGCTTGAAACGCTTTTTAGAGGAGAGCGAATGTCATCTGGCCGTAAGTCTGCACTCGCCCTATCCTATGGAACGTCTTTCCTTGATGCCGGTTGAAAAGGCATTCCCAGCGAGGGAGGTGATCGATTTAATCAAACAATATGATTTTTCGCATCAACGACGTGTCTCTTTTGAGTACATTGTTTTTAAAAATTTGAACGATAGCTTGAAACATGCCGAAGCTTTGAGTTGTTTATTAGGTGGAATTCCTTGTCGGGTAAACTTGATCCGTTTTCATGCGATACCGAATGTGTCTTTAGAGACTTCCGATATCGTTAAAATGGAGGCGTTTCGGGATTTCTTAAACGCCAAAGGAGTTGTATGTACGATAAGGGCGTCACGTGGGGAGGATATTTTCGCCGCTTGTGGAATGCTTTCTACCGCGAAAAATGTTACATTTGTATAATATAAAACACACAGGTATGAAAACACGTTCTTTATTCATCGGTATGTTGCTGCTTCTTGTTTTGATGGGAGCATGTAATTCAGGTTCTGTGATGACTCAAGCTACGGGCTTCGCATATGAGGTTGTCGTGGTTATGGATCAAAAGGATTGGAAAGGCCCTGCGGGAGAAGCCATAAAGTCTGAGTTGGCCTCTTCGGTGCCCGGACTTCCGCAAGCCGAGCCTTCTTTGAAGATTACCTACGTACAACCAAAGGATTTTACAGGTCTGTTACGGTATGTAAGGAATATATTAGTGGTTACGATAGACCCCACCGCTTATACGAAAGTTTCTGTAGGCTACGAGAATAATGTCTGGGCTAGAGGGCAGGTGGTTGTTTCGCTGAAAGCTCCTAATACGGAGTCGATCGTCGAGTATTCAAAGACCCATGAGAAGGCGTTGGTCGATTTCTTCGTAAAGGTGGAGATGAATCGTGCGATAGAGCAATTACAAAAGGAATATAGTATGGTGGTTATGGATAACCTGAAAAGCGACCTGAACGTGATGTTAAACGCTCCGGCAAACTTCACGTACTATAAGGATACGACAGATTTCTTCTGGTCTTCCAATAACGCTAACACAGGCCGTATGGACTTAATCGTATATACTTTCCCTTATACTGATCCGAATACGTTTACGGAGGAATATCTGGTCGCTAAACGAGATTCTGTATTGAAGGCGAATCTGCCGGGTTCGTTCCCGGGTTCCTATATGCAAACAGAAACGCGTGCGGGAGTGGAGTATACGCCAATAACCTTAAATGGTAAATATTGCGGCGTGATGCGCGGTTTGTGGAGAATGCAAGGCGATATGATGGGAGGCCCGTTCGTAAGCCACACCCGCTTGGATGAAAAGAATCATCGTGTGGTTGTAGCCGAGGGATTTGTGTATGCTCCGGAGACAGACAAGCGTAATTTCATGCGTAGAATAGAAGCTGCCTTATTTACGTTACGTTTGCCGGGTGAATTTGATGAACCGGTAACTGAGACATTAGATATCCCAAAAGAGAAAAAGTAATAAACAAACAAAATATATGGAAGAACGACTGATTAAAGTGGGGATCACCCACGGAGATATAAATGGTATCGGCTATGAGGTAATATTAAAGACCTTTTCCGATACCCGCATGGCGGAGCTTTGCACGCCGATTATCTATGGCTCGTCCAAGATAGCCGCTTATCACCGGAAGGCATTGGAGCTTCCTCCTATCAATATGAATATTATTTCACATGCGGAGGATGCGGGAGTAAACCGGGTGAACATTATTAACTGCGTGGAGGACGAGACCAAGGTGGAGTTGTCGAAATCTACGCCGGTTGCCGGTGAGTCGGCTTTCAAGGCGTTGGAAGCGGCAGTTACGGATATGAAGCGGGGAGTAGTGGATGTACTGCTTACCGCCCCGATCAATAAACATAATATCCAGAACGAGGATTTTCATTTTCCCGGGCATACTGAGTATTTGGAGAAATGCTTCGGTGGCTTGGATAAAAAAGCCTTGATGATCTTGATGAAAGATGATCTTCGTGTCGCTTTGGTGACGGGGCATATTCCATTGTCGCAAGTTGCGTCTTCCATCAACGTGGGCGATATCGTGAATAAGCTGCGTATTTTCAATCAGTCGTTAAAGCAAGACTTCGGTATTGTGAAGCCACGTATCGCGGTTCTTTCCTTAAACCCTCATGCCGGTGATGCCGGATTGCTGGGTACGGAAGAGGAGACGATTATCATACCGGCAATGCAAGAGGCGGAGAAAAAAGGCGTAATGTCATTTGGCCCTTATGCGGCTGACGGTTTCTTTGGTTCGCAGATGTATGATAAATTTGATGGTGTCTTAGCGATGTATCATGATCAAGGGCTCGCTCCTTTCAAGACGTTGGCGATGGATGACGGGGTGAACTATACGGCAGGATTGCCGATCGTACGGACTTCTCCGGCACACGGAACAGCTTATGACATAGCCGGGCAGAACGTGGCTTCGGAAGAGTCGTTCCGCCAAGCCTTATATGCGGCGTTGGATATCTTCCGGAACCGGTTGCGTTATCAAGAGGCTACCGCCAATCCGTTGCGTAAGCAATATTTCGATAGGGGGGGGGATAATGAGAAACTGGACTTGACGAAAGAGGACGATACGGACGGATTATAGTAGATCTTTCCTGACAAGTTTCAATAAATACATAAAATGTCATGTTAATAACGAATGGATGTTATTGACATGACATTTTTGTATGGGGCGTGGGACGCTTTTTGGTTTTAAACTTTTAAGATAGGAAAAGTTTGCGTAAGTTTGCGGTTTAAAACGAAAATTACGATTATGTTTAAAGACAAAACGATAGTATATACATCCGGGACGTTTGATATGTTCCATTATAATCATCTTAGGATGATCAATTACGCCCGTAGTTTGGCGGATATATTGATCGTCGGGGTTAGTACAGATGAGTTGGTCTCTTCTTATAAAGCGAAGCCGATCATTCCGTTCCATGAACGTTTGCAGATCATCGAGGCGTTGAAGACTCCCGATATCGTTATTCCACAACATTCCTTAGATCATACGGAAATCGTGAAGAAGCTGAATATCGACGCTTTCGTGGTAGGTGATGACTGGTTCGGAAAGTACGACTATCTGAAGGATTTAGGCGTTCAGGTATTTTATTTCCCTTACGGAACGGGGGTTTCCTCCTCGAATCTGAAAAAAACGATACATGATTCTTATGAGGCGAATCTGACAACCCAACGTCAGGCGAAGCCGGAAACAGTGAAAGGATCTGCCGCTAAATAACGATCAGTTTCATGGATAAATTTATTTTAATTACCGGTGGGACAAAAGGGATAGGAAAGGCGGTAGCGTCCTGTTTAGGAAAGGCCGGATATAACCTTATACTGACTTATGCTTCCGACCAAGCGGCGGCCGAGGAGGTACGTAGCGAGTTGGTGGGGCGTTTCGATATACAGGTTTCTATTCTGCGGGCCGATATCTCGGATCGGAATACGATCGGGGTTATCGATTCTTTCTTGGAGGAGAATAGGCTACGTTTGGACGGCCTTGTGTTCAATGCGGGAATGACCTGTCGGGATCCTTTTGAGGAACTTTCATTCGAGGATTGGGAACGGGTTTTCTTTGCTAATATCCATTTCCCGGTCTTCCTTTTACAGAAGATTGTTGGACGGATTAATAAGGGGGGAAGTATCGTGTTTACGGGTTCCTTGATGGGAATACAGCCTCATTCGGTATCCTTGGCATATGGGGTGACGAAAAGCGCGGTGCATGCGCTGGTCAAAAACATGGTGAAGTTCTTAGTTCCCTATGAACTGCGTGTGAATGCCGTGGCTCCCGGTTTTGTCGATACGGAATGGCAGAAAACAAAGCCTGCCGAGATCCGTCGG
Source organism: Parabacteroides sp. merdae-related_45_40 (assembly GCF_001915675.1). Lineage (NCBI taxonomy): Bacteria > Pseudomonadati > Bacteroidota > Bacteroidia > Bacteroidales > Tannerellaceae > Parabacteroides > Parabacteroides sp. merdae-related_45_40. The sequence goes on from NZ_MNQY01000029.1 coordinate 32,803, forward strand.
AATATAGAGAACAAGGTCTCTTTGGGACGGTTCTGCGACCCGGATGAATTGGCGGAAGTTTATAAAATGTTGATAGAGAATAGTTATTTTAATGGCGAGGTAGTCGTTGTGGATGGCGGTTACTCGTATAAATAAGAAACAAATGAGCGAGTTGGATAAGGAATACGAAGCATCGTTAAAGTCGATAGAAACAGAAAATAAGATAGACCGAATTTTTTATCGTCCGATAGGATTTCGTATTGCTCGTATGTTGCGAGGCACGGGGATTACCCCGAATATGATTACGGTTATCTCGATCTTCGTGGGTGCGGCGGTCGGATTTATGTTTTATCACGATAATTTGACATATAATATCTGTGGTATATTATTGTTGGTATTTGCCAATATCCTCGACTGCGTGGATGGGCAGCTGGCACGTCTTACAGGGATCAAGTCCGCTATCGGGCGTATCTTGGACGGATTCGCCGGGGATATCTGGTTCGCTTCGATCTATATCGGATTCGCTCTTCGTTTGTCTCATGATTACGGTACGGATTGGTTCTTTGCCTTGGCGGTCTTATCCGGTCTGTCTCATTTAGTCCAAGCGAATATCACGGATTATTATAAGACGCTTCACCTTTATTTTATCAGTAAGGATAAAGGATCGGAGTTTCAGTCTTTGGAACAGGTGGAGGCGAAACATAAGGAGATGAAGTATGGCATTAACAAGTTTTTCTACTTCTTATATCGTTGGTATACGATGTTGCAAGTGAAGGCTACGCCTACCTTACAGAGTATGTTACAAAATTTGCACGCGAAGTATGGGGATAATATTCCGGAGAATATCCGTGTGGACTTTCGTAAACAGAGTCGTCATTTAATGCGTTACATAGACTTGTTGACCTTTAATGGCCGGACGATGGTTATGTTTGTGATCGTACTAACGGGACAGGTCTGGGCTTATTACCTATACGAGATCATCGTGTTGAACATCGTACTAGCGATAGTGATGAGGAAACACGAGAAGATGTGTGCCTCGTTTTTAGGATAAAGTATGAAGAAGAGTGTTGTTGACATTTACGATTTGCAAGAGATGGCCCCGTTCTTCAAGGGGCGAGTGGGGACATGGTTAGGTAAGTTGCTGATAAAGTGCTTACGTGTGGATCTGGTTAATAAGGTACATGCCCGGAATTGTCATTTACGGGGCGCTGAGTTTACTTCCGCTTTATTGCATGACCCCATTATCGATCTCAGCTATGAGGTTCATAATAAGGAGATTTTAGATCATCTGCCGGAAGGGGCTTTTGTTACCGTTTCCAACCATCCGATCGGGTCGTTGGATGGAATCATGCTGATTGATATTTTCGCTTCCCGCCGTCCGGACTTTAAGGTGATGGTGAACGGCATCTTGACCAAGATCGGGGCGATGGAGGATAATTTCATATCCGTGGTGCCCGATTCCCACAAGCGAGGGGCGAATCCGGCGAATGTTAATGGCGTGCGACTATCCCTGCAACGCCTGAAAGAAGGTCATCCGATGGGTTTCTTCCCTGCTGGAGCGATCTCATTTTATAATAAAAAAGAGAAACAGGTACGGGATTTATCGTGGGCGCATAGCGTGATCCGCTTAGTTCGTAAGGCGAAAGCACCGGTATACCCTGTTTATTTTGATTTCCAAAATACCCATTTTTTCTATTGGCTAGGGAATATCAGCTGGCAAATACGTACCTTGCGTATTCCTACTGAGGCTTTCAATAAGCGTGGAAAGAAAGCGGATGTATATATCGGTGAGCCTATCTCGCCGGAAGAGATCGCCGCCATCCCGGAAGACAAGGATCTTGCCGAGTTCTTGTATAAACGTACATATGGTGCTAAAAAATAAGAAACGACCGATAGAATCTGTTATCAATAGTGGTAGTTTGAATTAAGATTTGTAATTTTGGCAGAGTAACTGAAATAATTACAGATTTTAAAAGTGAAAGAGTGATGAAGGTTGATGTACAACAGATAAAACAGCGTTTTGGGATTATTGGTAATAACCCGGGATTAAATCGTGCGATCGACGTTGCGCTTCAAGTAGCGCCAACCGACTTATCTGTTCTTATTACAGGAGAGAGTGGAGTAGGAAAGGAGACTTTCCCGCAAATTATTCACCAGAACAGTCAGCGTAAGCATGGACAATATATAGCCGTAAACTGTGGCGCCATTCCGGAAGGGACGATAGACTCGGAGCTTTTCGGGCACGAGAAAGGTTCTTTTACCGGGGCGTTGGCCGACCGTAAAGGGTATTTCGAGGTAGCGGACGGTGGAACGATCTTCTTGGATGAGGTCGGAGAGCTGCCAACTCCTACGCAAGCACGCTTGCTTCGTGTGTTGGAGACGGGTGAGTTTATCAAGGTCGGTTCCTCCAAGGTACAGAAGACGAATGTACGTATCGTTGCCGCTACGAACGTGAATTTAGTGCAGGCGGTTTCGGAAGGTAAATTCCGGGAGGATTTGTACTATCGTTTGAATACGGTGCCTATTCAAGTGCCTCCCTTGCGGGAGCGTCCGGAAGATATTGTCTTATTATTTCGTAAGTTCGCCAGTGATTGCGCCGAGAAATACCGGATGCCGCCGATCCGCTTGGATGATGAAGCACGTCAATTATTGGTTTCTTACCGTTGGCCGGGTAACGTGCGTGAATTGAAAAACATCACGGAACGTATCTCCGTAATCGAGGAGACACGGGATATAACGGCGGATGTCCTGCACCTTTATCTGCCGAACGTGAACGTTGAGAAATATCCGGTATTGGTGAAGCAAGATCCGGATCAAAAGATATTTAACAGCGAGCGGGAGATCCTTTATCAAGTCTTGTTCGATATGAAAAAGGACGTGAACGAGCTAAAGAAATTAGTGCATGATATCATGGGAGGGAATATCCCGATGCCAACGGTGGCAGACGATACCCCTTATGCGCATCCGATCCATCCGGCGGCGGTTCATGCCATGCACCCGACGATCCAAGATGCCGAGGATGTGGAAGAGGAGACTTTATCCTTGGAAGAGGTGGAGAAGGAGATGATCCGTAAGGCTCTGGAGAAGCATAACGGGCGACGGAAGAACGCGGCAGCCGACTTGAAGATATCGGAGCGTACGTTATATCGAAAAATCAAGGAATACAATTTGGAATAAAAATATGCTAAAGAAGATTGTCAACATACGTTTGTCGGCAGCCAATTGGCTTATACTCTCATTTTTGACGGTATTGGCTACGGCTTGCTCTATTTCCTATAAGTTTAATGGAGCCTCTATCGATTATACGAAGGTGAAGACCATTACGATTCGTGACTTCACGAACCAAGCTCCCTACGTGAATCCGACCCTTGCGCCGCAGTTTACGGAGGATTTGAAGGATATTTACATCCGTCAGACTCGTCTGCAACTGGTTCCGAGCAATGGCGACCTTGAGTTGGAGGGTGAGATCACTGGTTACGATTTCGCTCCAATGGCCGTGAAGGAGGATGCTATCGCCTCGCAGACGAGGTTGACGATCACGGTGCGGGTTCGTTACTCCAACCGGGTTAACCCGGATGAGGATTTTGAGCAGTCGTTCTCCGCTTACCGCGAGTTCGACAGTAACTTGATGCCGCAGCAGGTAGAGGGAACATTATGCGAGGAAATCATAGAGGAAATAGTAGACCAAATCTATAACGCTACGGTTGCCAATTGGTAGAATGAGGGCGGAGGATTTATATCGTTTGATGGAGGAGCCTTCGGAATTGACCGAGGGGACTCTTCTTGAGTTGCGACGAATCGTGGAGGATTACCCGTATTTTCAAGTGGCACGGATGTTGTATCTAAAGAATCTGGCCGTATTAAATGATATGAGTTTTACCTCGGAGCTGGAGAAGATGGCGATATTCTTGCCGGACCGGAAAAAGCTGTTCCAACTGATAGAGGGAGATAAATATGGCTTGAACTCCCGTGTGGAGCATGAGCCGGATATGCGAAAAGAGGATACTTTCTCCTTGATAGACGCATTCCTCTCTAACCGTAACGAGGAACCGGAGCCTAAGAAAGAAGCCCCGTTCCTGTTCCAGCCATCGGTATCGTCAGATTATATGTTTTGGTCATTATCGAAAGAGGAAGAAGAGAAGCCATCTGGAGAGGATGCGGAGAATAGGCTTCGACATCACGACTTGATCGATTCGTTCATTAAAAATGACCAACAGCGTATGCCGGGTAGCGGGCTGGAAATCCGTGAGGAAACCAGCCGTGCGGAGACTCCAGAGTCGGTGAAAGATTTGGATGATGAACAGTCCAAATCGCTGGAAGACTCGTGCCTTACGGAAACTTTAGCCCGGATTTATATAAAACAGAAGCGATATGATAAGGCTTTGCAAATTATTAAAAACTTAAGCTTGAAATATCCAGAAAAAAATGTTTACTTTGCAGACCAAATCAGATTTTTGGAAAAGTTGATTATTAACACTAAAAAATAAAACTAAGATGTACGTATTTATTTCTATCTTAATCCTGATTGCCTCTATACTATTAATCTTGATCGTGTTGATCCAGAACTCGAAAGGTGGAGGTTTGGCTTCAGGATTCTCTTCTTCTAACCAAATCATGGGTGTACGTAAGACCACAGACTTTTTGGAGAAAGCTACTTGGAGTTTGGCGGGTGCCGTAATCGTACTGAGTATCGTGATTACCGCATTTATCCCCAGAACTGAGCATGCCGCTCAATCAGAGATCAAGCAACAAGTGAACGACGCTGTCTCTATCGATCCTAACACGATCGCTCCGGACTTTGGTACAGCGCAACAACCGGCAGTTCCGGCAGAGGAAACTCCCGCTACTACTACACCTGCGGAGGAAAGCAACAAATAAGATTGTATTTGAGAATAATATAGAAGCCATATCCACTAACAATGGATGTGGCTTTTTTTGTGCTACTTTAAGTGGAAGCTTCTTTATCTCTTAATCTTTTCACCTATGTGAAAAGATCGTATCACAAGGGTGAAAAGATCGTATTACGTATATGAAAAGATCGTTTCATCTTTGTGAGACGATTATTGCGAATAGGGGCTTCTATCTCTTCATAGAAAGAAATGATCAGTTAAGTGGAATATTGTTCGTATATTTGTTACATATAATAGTAATAAGTATAAATACTCAGATATGGATATGATAAATTTTGATGGGTTGTTGATCGGTATCGTTACATTTTTGATTATCGGTCTGTTTCATCCGGTAGTCGTGAAGGCCGAGTATTATTGGGGGACGAAATGCTGGTGGATATTCCTTGTCTTGGGGATTTTAGGAGTGATAGCCTCCCTGTTTATAGACAGCGTGTTTGTGTCCGCTATTTGCGGCGTATTCGCCTTCTCATCGTTCTGGACGATCAAGGAGATTTTCGAACAGGAGGAGCGTGTGCAGAAAGGTTGGTTCCCTAGAAATCCGAAAAGAAAATACCCTTGGGACGATAGTGAGGTGAAATGAATTCTTTTCGTATCTTTGCGCTCGTGAAAGCGATATAAAAGCAATAAAGCTATGAAGAGAAAGAGAAAAAAGCAAGATCCGTTAGTCGAGTACATAAAGGCTAACCGGAAAGGCAGTCGTGAGGCCGAGTTAGAAAACCACGGCAGGCCGGTCAGTCATAACCGGATTCATGTATCGAAGAAAGTTTATAATCGTAAAAGAATGAAGGCAGATGCCCAGAGGCATCTGCCTTATTTGTTTTTAGTGGCCTAAAAGGAGACCTTAGTTCGCTGTATTGTTATTGATCGGTGTCTTTTCCTTGAACCACTCCACTAGTATCCCATTCTTGAAGCTTAGGATGTAGTAGCCTTCAGAGTAGTCGGCTATCGTCATGGTTACCGTCTTATAACTGATACTCTCTATCGGACCGTCGGGGGTTATCCGTGCGCCAGCCGACTCAAAATCCTTTCCTAGTATCGATATAACCTTTTGCTTGGTCATCCCTAGCTCTATCTTATGCATTCGGTTGTCCATTTTATAAGGATTCATTACCGTAGCGCATCCCATCAATAGGAACATTGTCAGCAACACGTATATCCCTTTCACCATCTTCATCTCTCTTTTTGTTATTTGTTGTATTGGGGGCTAAAGTAGACATTATCCCGGATATATAGTAATACGAGGATATAAAAAAAGAGGAAAACCTTTCGATTTTCCTCTTTTCCTAGAGCGGAAGACGGGGCTCAAACCCGCGACCCTCAGCTTGGAAGGCTAATGCTCTATCAACTGAGCTACTTCCGCAATATGTATTCTTTCGGTTTTCGAAAGAATTGGTTCACATAGTGAACCGATCAATTAAGGTGGGCAGTGATGGATTCGAACCACCGAAGGCGAAAGCCAGCTGAGTTACAGTCAGCCCCATTTGGCCACTCTGGTAACTGCCCCCTTGTTCTTAATTGCAGTGCAAAGGTACGATTTATTTTGAAACCTGCAAGCGTTTAGGCAGAAAAATTTACCATTTTTATTGCGGTAACCGCTGCCTCGTCCCCTTTATTGCCATATCTACCTCCCGCACGATCCTCGGATTGCTGCATGGTGTCGGTAGTTAACAGGCCGAAAATGAAAGGGATATCGTACATTAAATTCAATTCTGTAATACCTTGAGTAACGCCGGAACAAACGTAATCAAAATGTGGCGTGTCGCCTCTTACGACGCATCCCAGAACGATCACTGCGTCTAATTCTTTAGTCTCGGCCAATCTTTTGGCTCCAAAAGTCAGTTCAAAACTTCCCGGAACTCGTTTAACTACGATGTTTTCCGGTTTCACCCCGTGCTTTTCAAGCGTGTTGCAAGCACCTTCCAATAACTTCTCGGTAATGTTCTTGTTCCATTCCGCAACTACGATGCCGATGTTCATCTCTGAAGCATCGGGTACGCTGTTGAAATCGTACTCGGATAAATTCTGATAAGCTGTAGCCATACTTGTCTCTTTAAAAGAAGAGGATGCCTTGTTTGACCGAGACATCCTCTGTTATACTATATAATATACTGTTTATTTATTTTCCTGCCGAAGCACGGGTGATATACTTATCGATATCGGATGCCTCCATGGAAGTGTAATACTTGTCCTTGATAGTCGTGTAAGCCTTTACAGCCTTGTCGTACTCTTTCAAGTTCTCGTAAGCGATACCGGCCTTCTTCAAGTAAATCGGGCTGATTACCTCATTGTCGGCCTCCTTAGCGGCTTTCTCGAAATAGCTGATGCCTTCTTTCGTATTACCCATGTTCACGTAGCAATCACCGATCAAGCCTGTAACCGCCGGAGATACCATTTGGTCCTTTCCGCTGAAAGATTTCAATAAATCGATCGCTTTCTGCGTATCGCCCATCTTGTAGTAGCAGATACCTGCGTAAGCTTTCGCCAAGTTTCCGGCGTCCGTGCTTCCATATTGGTCGATGATAGCCTCGAAACCTTCATAGTCAGCTCCATTGCCGTTTAAAGCCAAGGCGAAAGAATCTCTGGCGAAGTATTGCTCACCCTTGAACATGGCGGCGGCAGCTTTTTTCTCCTGAGGAACTAAATAACCATGCTTGATTCCCAAAACAGCTCCAACAACGAGTGCGACAGCTATTATACCGTAAATAATCTTCTTTGAATTGTTTTCAATGAATTGCTCCGATTTGGAGACAATCTCTTCTACTTCTAACTCCTTGTTGGTGTCCTTTTCTTTAGTAGCCATAATGTGTTATAGTTATTTATTAATTTTATCGCTGATTTTAAGCCATACCATACGGTTGGCGATTCAAAGCGCAAAAGTAGTTTTTTTTGCTGATATAATCTATACTTAGAAGTATATTTTTTAATTTTGTACGATTAATACGGTTTAGATGATACTAAAGAAGCTTTCTGTTCTCAATTACAAAAATATACTTCAGTCCGAGGTTATTTTCTCGCCCAAGATGAATTGCTTTTTCGGCAATAACGGGATGGGGAAGACGAATCTATTGGATGCCATTCATTATCTCTCGTTTTGCAAGAGTCATGTCAATACGCCTGATAGCCAGATAATAAACAGTGATCAAGATCTTTGCGTGGTGCAGGGTAACTATGATTATGAGGGACGTGAGGAGGAGATTTTCTGTGCCATGCGGCGTAGGCAACGCAAACAGTTCAAACGGAATAAGAAGGAGTACGACAAGCTGTCCGAGCATATCGGCCTATTACCGTTGGTCATGGTCTCTCCGGCTGATGCCGACTTGATCCGGGGGGGGAGCGATGAGCGACGCCGTTTTTTGGACTTAATCATCTCGCAGCAGGACAAGCCTTATCTGCATGCGCTTATCCAATATAATAAAGCGTTGCTCCAACGGAATACGTTGCTGAAAGATCAGAGCATGGATGCCTCTCTTTATGAGGTATTGGAGATGCAGCTGGGTATGTACGGCCAAATCGTTTACGAGAAGCGGAAAAAACTGGTGGAGGATTTTACCCCGATCTTTAATGAGTACTACCAGACGATCTGCGGCTCTGCCGAGGAGGTAGGGCTACATTATATCTCGCAATTGGAGGAAACGGAGCTTGCCGGTAAATTGGCGATGAGCCGGGAACGGGATCGTATATTGGGCTATACCTCTTCCGGTATCCATAAGGATGAGCTGGAAATGACGTTGGGCGGGTACCTGATTCGCCGGGTTGGTTCGCAAGGACAGAATAAGACGTATCTGATCGCCTTGAAACTCGCTCAGTTCGCTTTCCTAAATAAACGGGGACGGACTACACCTATCTTGCTGTTGGATGATATTTTCGATAAGCTGGACGCTAGCCGTGTGGAGCAGATCATCAAACTGGTCAGCGAGAATGGCTTCGGGCAGATTTTTATTACGGATACGAACCGGAAGTATCTGGATGAGATCTTATTGGCTATGAATCATGACTATGCCCTCTTCCGTGTGGAACGTGGCGAGGTACAACCTATGGAGGAATAAGGATGCAGAGAAGAAATACACAGACATTGGGTGAGGTGCTTCGTGACTTTTTCGAGGATAATACCGAGTTGTACGAGAAAATGATGGAGATCCGGGTCCAACGTGCGTGGGGAGAAGTTTTAGGGCCTACGATCATGCAGTACACACGTAATATATATGTACGTGATAAGGTGCTTCATGTCTCATTGACTTCCTCCGTACTTCGTAGCGAGTTGACGCTTTGCCGGGAACGGTTGGTGAAAAGCTTGAATGATTATGCGGGTGCCTCGGTCATTACCAATATCGTTTTTCATTGAGTGTGGCTTTACCATTCGCAATATTACTTACTGGGTCAAGTAACATATACTGCCCAGTCCCGGTAAGTATATATGGCTTGACCCAGTAAGTATATATTCTGCGGAGAGATCAATAGATGGTGTCTTCTGTTATTACGTAATCCATTTTCTTGTCGAGTGGCTCTACCGGGACTTGCGGTATCATCTGGAACCCGAAGCATATGCCAACCTTGGGAGCGTTGAGCGTGGAAAGAAGGCGGTCGTAGAATCCCCTTCCTCGTCCCATGCGGTTCTTGTCTTTATCAAAGGCGACTCCGGGCACGATAATCAAGTCGATCTCATTCTTTGGAACTTCTATGCCGTCCGCCTTGGGCTCTAATATCCCGAAAGGTCCGGGTTTTAGGGATTCCGGCCCTTCGTAAAGAAGCAATCTCAAATCATCACCGACGATCAAGGGCAACAGAAGCTTTTTCTTCCGGTACCATTTCTCGATAAAGCCGGCGGTCTGTACTTCTCCCGGTATGGCGTGATAAAGGGCGATACAAGAAGCTGCTTGGAACAGTTCCGTCTGTTCCAAGCGGTCCATGATCTTATCCGATAGCTCGCACAAGGTAATCCTCGAATATTCTTTCTTTCGAGAGGCCATATCTTTTCGTAGGGCCTGCTTGGCTGTGTAAGTCTCCATTCGCTGATTGTTTTAATAGTTCCGCATTCGGCACGGATTTTCCCTCTTGCAAGATCTTGATCGCACGTAATAAGGTAACGTCATCTTTTAGGAAAATGGGGTAGAAGCCCGCCTCGTCGAAGAAATTCCTTACGATATACGCTTGCAATTGGTTCTCGATTAACTTGCCGGATATATTAATTAATGTGGGACGTCTCTTGATGCCCTTGGTAGCAGCGAAGTTCACGAAATCGGAAAGGAGCGGTTGTTGCTGCAAGTAATTATATAATTCCTCCCAAGTCTTGAATGAGCCTAGTTTCTCCCGATGGCGGTCTGAGTACTCGAGCGCATACAGGTAAAGCACGCCGCTATTTACCACATTTGAGTAGTAAGAGGTAACGCCACTCGTATCACGAGGGATAAAGATATCTGGCATGATCCCGCCCCCGCCGTATACGGTACGTCCGCCTACGGTCTGGTATTTTAAGGAATCATCCATCTTGATGCTATCGGCCGAGTCAAACTCGCCGTGCATATATCGGTTATAGATATCTTGGTCGTAAGCGTCCGTATTACCCATCTCATATTTCTTCTGGATGCAGCGACCGGACGGCGTGTAATAACGGGCGATGGTCAATCGCATCTCTGAACCGTCGCTCAATGACATTTGAGTTTGTACCAGACCTTTGCCATACGTTCTTCGTCCGATAATCGTACCCCGGTCGTTATCTTGGATCGCTCCGGAGAATATCTCACTGGCGGAAGCCGAGATCTCATCGGTCAATACTACGATCGGGGCGTCTTTACAAGTTCCGGTTCCGTTCGCGTATACGTCGGAACGGGGGAACGACTTACCTTCCGTGTAGACGATCAAGCGTCCTTCCGGCATAAACTCGTTAATCATATTGATAGCGGCATCCATATACCCGCCGGTATTACCCCGTAAGTCGATCACGAAAGAGGTACAGCCCGCTTGTTTTAACTTGGCGATCGCCGTGATGAACTCATTATAAGTATTCCGGGCAAATTTGCTAACCTTGATGTAACCTATACCTTTAGCCGCCTCATAAGAAACATCGACCGAATTAACTGGGACATCTCCACGGGTTACGTCAAAATAGAGCAACTCAGGAGAATTCCCTCGCTGTACGCCTAGTTTCACCGTACTGTTCTTTGCGCCCCGAAGTGTCTTCATGATCTCTCCTTGGTTCTTTTTCTTTCCGGAAAAAATAGAATCATTGATCGAGATGATCCGGTCGAAGGGCAGTAAACCTGCTTTCTCTGCGGGACCACCGCTAATTACGCTGATCACTAGGATCGTATCGGTTTGCATATTAAATGATACGCCAATACCACTGAAAGAACCTTCCAGCTCCTCATTCACCACGGAAGCGTCTTCGGCGGGGATATATACGGAGTGAGGGTCTAATTCACTGAATATTTTCGGGATCGTACTCTCTACCAACTTAGACATGCTAACCGTGTCAACATATTGCTCGTCGATAATGTCCAAGATGGCATTTATCTTGTTGCCGCTGGAGTAGGACCGTTTTTTTCCTTGACTGATAGATAAATAATGGTTCCCAATAAAGATACCTAAAGCGATACTAGCTGCGATGATAACCGGGAGCCATACGGTCAGTCTTTTGTTTTTATCCATAAAAACGTTTTATTTATTCGTTCAAATCTATATAATCTACTATGATACCGGCACGCTTCAATAATTCGCAGCCGTCCGCTATGCGATAATTCTCGGAATAGACCACTCGCTTGATCCCGGATTGTATGATTAATTTTGCGCATTCAATGCAAGGGGAGGAGGTCACATAAATGGTCGCTCCTTTACTGCTGTTCGATGAGGCTGCCACTTTTGTGATGGCGTTAGCCTCCGCATGTAGAACATAAGGCTTGGTGACATTGTTCTCGTCTTCGCAAACATTTTCAAAACCGGCGGGTGTTCCATTGTATCCGTCGGATATGATCATTTTATCTTTTACTAATAATGCGCCCACTTGGCGTCGTTTACAGTACGAATTCTCGGCCCAGATAGCGGCCATTCGCAGGTAACGTTTATCTAATTCGTGCTGTTTTTCTGTTTTCTCGCACATTTGTTTACTCTTTTGTCTTTTAATCCAGACACAAAGGTAGTGATTATTTAGATTTACCGGGCTTATCGCCCGGTAAATTATTACTTCTTAATACCATTACGGATTAATAAGGCGTCTATCGTAGGCTCTTGTCCACGGAAACGCTTGTATAACACGGCGGGATCTTCCGTACCACCTTTGGATAAGATATTGTCACGGAAAGATTTCGCGACCTCCTTGTTGAAGATTCCTTTCGATTTGAAAACGGAGAAAGCGTCGGCGTCTAATACCTCGGCCCATTTATATCCGTAATAGCCTGCCGCATATCCTCCGGAGAAGATATGTCCGAAGCTTGTGCCCATCAAGGCTTCCGGTACTTCCGGCATGATTACGGTCGGAGCCCAAGCTTTTTTCTCGAATGCCGCTACGTCACCGTCGAAAGGTTGCTCCAACGTATGCCATGCCATATCCAGCAAGCCAAAGCTTAATTGGCGGCAGCAAAGGTAGCCGGCGTTGAAGTTTGAGGCGTTTACCAAGCTTTGTATCATCTCTTGCGGGATTTTCTCTCCGGTCAGGTAATGAACGGCGATCTGATCTAAGAACTCTTTTTCAGTCAACCAGTTCTCCATGATCTGGGAAGGTAATTCTACGAAATCACGATAAACGCTGGTTCCCGAAAGGCTGGAATATGTTCCTTGCGCTAGCATGCCGTGCAAGGAGTGCCCGAACTCATGCAAGAGCGTGTTCACCTCGTCGAAACTTAACAAAGAGGGCTTCGTGTCTGTCGGACGGGTAAAGTTCATCACGATAACGATCTGAGGACGGCTATCTTTTCCGTCTTTATCTTTGTATTGAGCCTTGATATTGTTCATCCAAGCGCCGGATTGTTTTCCGTCACGAGGGAAGAAATCCGTATAAAGGATAGCAAGGAACTTACCATCGGCATCGTATACCTCGTAAGCGTCTACTTCCGGATGATAAACCGGGATTTTCTTGTTTTCCTTAAAGGTGATACCGTAGAGCTGGGTAGCTAATCCGAATACGCCTTTCTTTACGTTGCTCAACTCGAAATAAGGGCGAGTCATCTCGTCGTTTACCTTGAAGCGGATATCCCGTAACTTCTCGGAATAATAACTCCAGTCCCAAGGCATAACGGTGATATTCTCTTTCTCTGTACCTAACGCAAATCCTTCTACCGCATTGTATTCGTTGATCGCTATCGGTTTATAAGCTTCGAGTAACTGATTCAATAATTTGTATACGTTCGCTGAGTTTTTAGCCATTGTGTGTTCCAGCGCATATTCGGCGTAATTCTTGAATCCCATCAACTGGGCGATCTCTAGGCGGATATTAACGATCTTTTTGATAATGTCCTTATTGTCGAACTCATCCCCTTTATTTCCTACGCTCATGTATTCACGATACATTTTCTCTCGCAAATCACGCTTGTCGGAATAACGCATGAATGGAATGTAACTCGGAGCCGAGAGATTGAATAACCATCCGTCTTTATCTTTACTTTTGGCTAACATGGCCGCTGCGTCACGAGCACTTTCGGGTAAACCGGATAGTTCGTTCTCGTCCGTTATTAGTAATTCGAACCGGTTTTTATCTTTCAAGGCGTTTTGATCGAACTGCAAGGTTAACATGCTTAGGTCCATACTTAGCTTGCGGTATTTTTCCTTGTCATCTTTATTTAACGTAGCCCCATTCGCTTTAAACGACTCGTAAAGGTCTTCCAGCAATTTAGCATCCTCGGTAGAAAGGTTCAATTGTTCTTTTTTATCATAGATTGATTTGACCCGAGCAAGTAGCTTCTCATTTAAGAAGATGTTATTGGATGTCTGGGATAACTTCGGGGAGACACGTTGCGAGATTTCCATCATCTCGTCGTTAGCCTCTGCCCCTAATACATTAAAAAAAACAGAAGAGACTGTTTCCAATAATTTGCCGCTACGTTCCAGAGCTACTACCGTATTCTCGAAAGTAGCCGGTTGCGGGTTATTGGCGATCTCTTGCACCTCTTTTTCCATTTGCTTGATTCCTTCGTCGAAAGCGGGCTCATAATGCTCGATCTTGATCTTATCGAAAGGAGGGGTCTCGAATGGTGTTTTAAACTTCCCGAAGAAAGGGTTATTTGCTGCGTGTGTCATTTGAATTGCGCTTAATAAAATTACTACATTATATAATAACTTCCTCATATTAAAAATTGTTTGTAAATTTCCGCAAAGGTAGGCATTTTAATCACAGGAACATTATAGGCATCTGTTTTTATATTCAGATTGATTTAAAATGAAAAATAGAACATTTCCTATGACTAAACCGAGGCTTGTTTTCGGGGGGCTGTACCTTGATTTTGAGCTTTGATGAATATGATAATAGGATTGATTTAACAAAAATTTATATGTTTGAAAACACTCCTTTAGAGCACCTTTCTTTTTAAAGTCTTGATCTATAAGTTTATCGTAGAAGAAGGATGCCTTTTTTTCTAAATAAATATAAAAGACAGTTTGTTTTTTTAGTTATTAAATAATACTTTTGATTCTCAGAAACGAAAATAATTTCATTTTGATATTAAAGAAAGTAACTTAAAACCCAAATACACATATGAGTTATCTTAAATTTGACAAAACAGTAATGATAAACCTGGAAGAGTCGCTGACTCGTGAGGTGCTTCGAACCAACCGTTTGGGAGCCTATCACTGCACTACTGTTGTTGATTGTAATACCAGGAAATACCACGGACTACTCGTTATGCCTGTGCCTGCGATTGATGATGACAACCATGTGTTACTGTCTTCTTTTGATGAGACGGTAATTCAACATGGTGCCGAATTTAATCTTGGGTTGCATAAATATGCAGGCGATAATTTCAGCCCCAAGGGACATAAGTACATCCGCGAGTATAGCTCAGAGACAGTACCTCGTACGCTTTACCGCGTAGGAGGTGTGATCTTCTCGAAAGAGAAAGTGTTTTCCATGTACGAGAATCGTATCATGATTAAGTACACGTTGGAAGATGCTCATTCCGCTACGACCTTACGTTTCCGTCCTTTCCTCGCTTTCCGTAGCGTGAAGAACTTAACGCAAGCCAATGGTAACGTGAACCAATCTTACGAGGAAGTCACAAACGGAATCAAGACATGTATGTATCCCGGTTATCCGGAACTGTATATGCAATTTAACAAGAAAGTTAAATTTGTGTATGAGCCGTATTGGTACAATGGCATCGAGTATCCGAAAGAACAAGAGAGGGGATATCCTTATCAGGAGGATTTGTATGTTCCCGGATATTTCGAGGTCCCTATCAAAAAAGGTGAGACTATTATTTTCAGCGCTGGCGATAGTGCAGTGGCAACTACCCGCTTGAAGGCACTGTATGAGAATGAGGTCGTAGCTCGTACGCCTCGTACTAGCTTCTTCAATTGCTTGAAGAATTCCGCTCAGCAATTTTATTTTCGTCCCAAGGAAGACGACGCTTATCTATTAGCGGGCTATCCATGGTTTAAAGTACGTGCGAGAGATTTGTTCGTAGCTCTTCCGGGTAGTACGTTGTCTATCGATGATCCGGTTCGTTTTGAGAAGATCATGCATACGGCGATGCCGGCGATGCGGGCGTATATGGAGAATGGGCGTTTCGATGCGGTGATTCGTGAGATCGAGCATCCGGATGTCTTTTTATGGGCGATCTGGGCGATCCAACAGTATGCTAAACATGAGGGCGTTGAAAAGGCACGTGAGCTATACGGCGATTTCGTGAAAGAAGTTATCGATTATATACGGGACCAGAAACATCCCGATATGAAATTGATGGAGAATGGTTTACTTTTCGCTAATGGAAAAGATAAGGCGATTACTTGGATGAATTCTACCGTAAACGGAAAACCTGTCGTAACTCGTTCCGGTTATATAGTGGAATTTAACGCTCTTTGGTATAATGCTCTTTGTTTCTATACGGAATTGATGGGGGGAGTACCTGTCGAGGGTATTGATCCGATTATCAAGTCGATGGATAAATCGTTCCCGGAAACCTTTGTGAACGGGTATAATTATTTGTTCGATTCCGTGAATGGTTCTACGGTAGATTGGAGCGTACGGCCTAATATGATTTTCGCTGTGGCATTGCCTTATTCCCCATTGACGAGGATGCAGAAACGTGCCGTGGTGGATATCGTGACGAAAGAGTTGCTTACCCCGAAGGGTTTGCGTTCCTTGAGTCCGAAGAGCGAAGGATATCGCCCGTATTATGTAGGGCCGCAATATGAACGTGATTTGGCTTATCACCAAGGTACTGCTTGGCCGTGGTTGTTAGGCACCTATTTGGAAGCTTATTTGCGTGTATTCGGAAAGAGTGGCGTTGCTTTTGCTGAACGTATGTTGATAAGCTTGGAGGAGGAGATGTCATTACACTGTATCGGGACGATCCCGGAATTGTTTGATGGTAACCCACCGTTTACCGGACGTGGAGCTGTCTCTTTTGCGATGAATGTTGCGGCTATCCTCCGTGTTGTGGATTTGTTGAAGAAGTATAACGCCGAATAAAACTAAGTACCATTATGAAAGCATTAATGTTTGGATGGGAATTTCCTCCTCATATCTTGGGCGGTTTAGGAACGGCCAGTTTCGGTTTGACACGAGGCATGGCAATGCAGCCCGATATGGATATTACTTTTTGTATACCGAAGCCCTGGGGCGATGAAGACCAGAGCTTTCTAAAGATAGTGGGTGTCAACCAAGTTCCGATTGTTTGGAAGGATGTTGACCGTGAATATGTGCAGCAACGGGTTTCCAAAGCGGGAATGAACGCTGATCAGTATTATAAGTATCGGGATCATATTTATGCGGATTTCAGTTATCGCCATGTGAATGATTTAGGTTGCCTTGAGCTCTCCGGACGTTATCCGGATAACTTGCTGGAAGAGATTAATAACTATTCGATCGTAGCGGGCGTGATCGCTCGTACGGAAGAGTATGATATCATCCATGCGCACGACTGGTTAACTTATCCGGCGGGTATTCACGCTAAAAATGTGAGTGGTAAGCCTTTGGTCATCCATGTTCATGCTACGGATTACGATCGTAGTCGCGGTAATGTGAATCCGGATGTCTATGCGATTGAGAAGAATGGTATGGACAATGCAGACCATATCATAACGGTGAGTAATTTGACTCGTCAGACGGTGATCGAGAAATATCATCAAGATCCCGCTAAAGTAACGACCGTACATAATGCCGTAGAGCCTTTAAGTCCTGAGATTTTAGCGATCCCAGATAAAAAGGGTGTAAAGGATAAGGTTATTACATTCTTAGGTCGTATCACGATGCAGAAAGGGCCGGAATATTTCGTTGAGGCTGCCGCAAAGGTTTTGGCTAAGGCTCCTTATGCACGTTTCGTGATGGCTGGTAGTGGTGATATGATGGATCAAATGATTCGTTTGGCCGCAGCACGTAATATTTCAGATCGTTTCCACTTTACCGGATTTATGAAGGGCAAGCAGGTCTATGAGGTGTTGAAAGCCAGTGACGTATATGTGATGCCTTCGGTTTCTGAGCCTTTTGGTATCTCTCCGTTGGAAGCCATGCAATGTGGTGTACCCTCTATCATTTCTAAACAATCCGGTTGCGCCGAGATCTTGGATTATGCGATTAAGGTGGATTATTGGGATATTGAGGCGTTAGCGGATGCCATGTATTCTATTATTACTTATCCTGCCATGCATGAGTTCTTGAAAGTGGAAGGTAAGAAAGAGGTGGATAATATCAAATGGGAATATGCCGGACAAAAGGTTCGTCGTATTTACGACAATGTGATAGGTAACAAATAAATTAACGACAAGACAAAAATAAAACAAACAATATTATGAAAACGATCTGCTTTTATTTTCAAATACATCAGCCGTTCCGTTTAAAAAGATATCGCTTCTTCGATATAGGTAACGACCATTACTATTACGATGATTTCCAGAATGAGGAGATTATCCATCGTATAGCTGAACAATGTTACTTGCCGGCAAACCGGACTATTTTGGAGATGATTAAGACCAGTGGTGGTAAGTTTAAGGTAGCGTTCTCTATTTCCGGCGTAGCGTTGGAGCAGATGGAGATTTATACTCCGGAAGTGATCGATAGCTTTAAGGAATTGGCGGCTACGGGGAATGTGGAATTCTTGTCTGAGACTTATGCTCATTCTCTTTCTTCCTTGGGAGATCCGGAGGAGTTCAAGCATCAAGTAAAGAAACAAGAAGATAAGATCAAGACTTTATTCGGGGTTAAACCGAAAGTGTTCCGTAATACGGAGTTGATTTACTCGGATGATATTTCCGCTATGGTTTCTGAGATGGGCTATAAGGGGATGTTGACGGAGGGTGCTAAGCATATCTTAGGTTGGAAGAGTCCGAACTATATGTATTCTTCTTGCGTAGCTCCGAAGTTGAGTTTATTATTGAAGAATGACCGTTTCAGCGAGGATTTATCGAACCGTTTCAGTGATTATAGTTGGAATGAGTATCCTTTGACAGCCGATAAGTATATGTCATGGATCGCTGCTACTCCGGATTCAGAGCAAATCATTAATTTGTTTATGAATTATGAGGTGCTGGGATCTTTGCATCCAGCTTCAACCGGTATTTTTGAGTTCTTCAAGGCTTTGCCTCGCTTTGCCGCAGATAAGGGTATTAGTTTCTCTACTCCATCGGAAGTATTTACATTGATCAAGCCGGTAGATTCTATCTCCGTTCCTTATCCGATCTCTTGGGTAGATGAGGAGAGAGATTGTAGTTCTTGGTTAGGAAATGTATTGCAGCAGGAAGCATTCCGTAAGATTAACGAGATCGGTGAGCGTGTTCGTTTGTCTCAGACTCGTCGTATCCGTCAGGACTGGTACTATCTGCAGAGCAGTGACCATTTCTATTATATGAGTACAAAGCATATGGGACAGGGAGGCTTTAGCCCTTACGATAATCCGTATGACGCATTTAATAACTATATGAATGTTCTTTCCGATTTCATTGTTCGTGTGAATGCGGAATTCCCGGAAAACATAGAGAATGAGGAATTGAATTCATTGCTTTCTACGATTAAGAATCAAGGAGAGGAGATCGAGAGTCTACAGAAAGAATTAGATAAATTAAAAAAGAAGGCGGCGAAGAAATAAGTCGTTAATTGATTTGACTAGACTATTTTTGGAGAGTGACGGGTCCTTTAGGGGGCCCGTTATTTTTTGCTTTGGAACAGTGCATAAAAAAAGCGAGATGTTCTTCTTCTCGCTTTTTTTGTATGAATACTTTTTATTATCTGGCATATTTACATGAAGTGATACCGATTTTCATTACTTCTTCATCTTTCCGTATTTTTACTCCTGAAGGGGCCAAATAGTTCGTGATTGCGGTTGTGATTGTTTGTACGCTACCATAATTGTTACTTTGGGTATAAGTCCAATCAACCGGTATGATAAGTAACGCCATATCTTTATCCGGATCTTTCTCTATCTGATATTTCAATAAATTGGCGAGATTCGGGAAAGAGTAAGTGCGAGTCGTCTCATTGTAAGCTTCCGATAAAAACGAGGTTACATTATTGTTTATCTGGTTGCCCTCAAAGAAACTTTTTACCGAATCCTCTGGCAATATTAATAGATAAGGAGGAGGAGCCAATGCATATTGCCAATCTTCTTGCGGCATCGCTTTTAACTCGAGTGGTAAATTATTCACGATACGCTCTTTCATGATCGGAGTGATTTCCTTTGTCGGAAGAACAATGCGTGTACAAACGCCGGCAGGAGTCTTAAAGAATGCATAGCTGTCGTTCGGTTGTAGCAATTGACTCATATCCGTATTTTTGAAACGACTTAGCTGAATAACCTCTTTAGTGACGGAGAAAGCTTCCCACGTGGTTATTAAAGAGTCTTTTCCTGCTGTGCTTTTAACCGCATAATTATAATATATCTTAAGGACAGAGCTAGCCACGGACAATATATTACCACTACCGAAGGTAGTTGTTACATAAAGCCCCGGGAAAAACTCATTGAAAGTTTCTTGATTCTTGAATGTACCCGGATTATTAATCGTTTCATCATAAAATTTTTGTCCGAACTCAGTAGGCATTTTAATGCTTACATGAGGGCTGTAACCATCAGAGTTTCTAAGGGAGTCGGATATACTTGTGTTATAAGCTGTATAAGCTTGAGCACCCATTGACTCTTGCATATTGCAATATTGCTTAGGGTCAATATTTGTATAAAAATTCTTTTGTAATGGACTTGTAATTTTAAAGATCTCCGCACGCATAGGCGCCAAGGAGTCTCCTACCCATACACCGTTTCTATTGGAACCATTATAATATATATTGAATTCCACCGAATCAATTTTTCCCTCATAAGGTGTATGCGCAAATTGAAAATCACTCGGACAATAGAATTGGCACATATAATCCGATACAAGGTTACCATACAGCGGATCGTAGAGTTCACCCAACTGGGCGCTAGTAGACCTTGCGTAAATAGAATCTAATTGCACCGTAGTGGCTTGTATCTGGAACGTGTCCATATATACCGCAATTGTATCGTCGCCTGGCTGAATACTTGTTCCTATCGAACTAAAATCATCATTACACCCGGCCAAAATGCTAGCACCAAGGCCAAGTCCAAGTATTAAAAGCTTGATTTTCATTACTACATTTATTATTTCGTGTTAGAATCCAATACCACGTCGTAGAACTTATTGAACTCGTCCATATAAGTTTCCGGTGACTGATAGGGAAGGAAAGGAGTATCTTTCTTGGCAGAGATATAATCAAGGACTTCTTGATTGATCGTCTCGCTACCTTGGATTACACCATCAGCGAAATCAATCGCTAATTTGGTTAAGGCCACAAAACTTGTATCTGCCTTGATTAACTTCAAGTCAGCTTCTTTGGCTCCGTCCGCCTTCAGTTTTGTCGCGAAATCTTTGTTTAGCGGGTTCTTGAAGTCATCGTTGTAGATCGAATAAACGATTTTTGCGTTACGCAGGCACGGGTCATCGGCATACATTCTCTTGATGTAAAGAGCCGTTAACGCTGACATCCAGCCATGGCAATGGATTACATCAGGAATCCAACGCAATTTTTTTACGGTTTCCAATACTCCGCGTACATAGAAGATCGAACGATCGTCATTATCTTCATACTCATTTCCATTCTCATCGCTGACCGTGGATTTCCGTTGGAAGAAATCCTCGTTGTCAATAAAGTAAACCTGCATCCGGGCCGATTGAATGGATGCTACCTTAATGATCAGAGGATGGTCCGTGTCGTCAATAATAAGATTCATACCAGACAGACGGATAACCTCGTGCAACTGATTGCGGCGCTCGTTGATATTTCCGAATTTTGGCATGAATGTCCTGATTTCGCGACCACGCTCCTGAATTCCTTGCGGCAAATTTCTACATATTGTCGCGATCTCGGATTCGGGAAGGTAGGGAGTGATTTCTTGGGCTATAAACAAGATTTTTTTTGCATCCATTCTGTAAACTAGTTTTATAAAGACGCTACAAAGATACGAAAAATCTTTTATTTACGGTAATTATTTAGTTGCTTTGCACCGTCAATTAAGCATCTATCTGATGAAAATAGTAAATAGTATTAAAGATTTGAAGGCTTATCTTGCTGAGGCAAAGCAGGATAATAAGAAAATTGGCTTTGTTCCTACCATGGGAGCACTGCATAATGGACATCTTAGCTTGGTACAACATTGCGTGAAAAACAATGATGTATGTGTAGTCAGTGTTTTTGTAAATCCAACCCAATTTAATGACAAACACGACTTGGAAACGTATCCCCGTACGTTGGAGGCTGATTGTGTGTTATTAGAATCTGCCGGCTGTGACTATGTATTCGCTCCCTCTGTAGAAGAGATGTATCCGGAGCCAGATACCCGTACGTTTGATTTGGGAACGGTATCTGAGGTAATGGAAGGCGCTAAGCGTCCGGGGCATTTTAACGGTGTAGCGCAGGTGGTAAGTAAATTGTTCTATATCGTGGAGCCGGATAACGCTTATTTCGGAGAAAAGGACTTCCAGCAGATCGCTGTGATCCGGGCGATGGTGAAACAATTGAATATCCCTGTAACGATCAATGCTTGTCCGATCGTTCGTGAAGGCGATGGCTTGGCCTTGAGTAGCCGGAATACCCGTTTGACACCGGAACAACGTCAAAAAGCTCCGTTAATTGCTCGTACGTTAAAAGAAAGTACTACCTTTGTGCCCGGAAAAAGCGTACAAGAAGTGATTGACTATGTTGTCAATACGATTAATAGCGATCCTGTCATGGAAGTTGAGTACTACGAGATCGTAGATGGCAATACGTTAGAGTCTATCAAGAACTGGTCGGATACCGATTATCCGGTAGGTTGCATCACGGTATATTGCGGAGAGGTACGTTTGATCGACAATATCAAATACTAATTATAAGTCATACATGTTTATAGAGGTAGTAAAGTCAAAAATTCACCGGGTAACGGTAACGGAAGCTAACTTAAACTATATCGGTAGCATCACTATCGACGAGGATTTGTTGGACGCCGCTAATTTGATCGCGAACGAGAAGGTCTCGATCGTGAATAATAATAACGGAGAACGTTTTGAGACGTATATTATCAAGGGCGAACGTGGCTCGGGAGTGGTTTGCTTGAACGGAGCGGCTGCCCGTAAGGCTCAACCCGGAGATATTATTATCGTTATGTCGTATGCCATGATGGATTTCGAGGAGGCGAAAACATTCAAGCCTTCCGTGGTATTTCCCGATACGGCGACAAATAAGTTGATATAGCAGACGCTAGGCTTTGTAGAGATCTCTAATCATAAGAAAAGCTCGTCGGGATGCGGCGGGCTTTTTTTATCTTCATAAATTTAAGTAATAAGCGAGTTATGTACACGAACAGGAATATATGGAATGTTAGCTACCCGATCTTTTTGAGCTTGTTGGCGCAAAACGTGATAAACGTGACTGATACGGCTTTTCTAGGTAGGGTTGGTGAAGTCGAGTTGGGGGCTTCCGCTATGGGAGGACTTTATTATATCTGCGCTTTTACGATTGCCTTCGGTTTTAGTACGGGATCTCAAATCGTGATTGGCCGTAGAAATGGAGAGGGACGTTATGACCAGATAGGGCCTGTCATGATACAAGGCGTTTTCTTCCTATTGTCGCTGGCTGCTATATTGTTCTTGTTTTCTCGTTTTTTCGCGGGAGACGTGATGCGTGTATTGATTTCTTCGGACGCTATCTTGAATGCCACGGAGGAATTTTTGGATTGGCGTGTGTTTGGCTTCTTCTTCTCTTTCGTGAACGTGATGTTCCGGGCTCTTTTTATTGGTATTACTCGTACAAAGGTGTTGACATTGAACGCTGTCTTGATGGCAATGACGAATGTCTTACTGGATTATCTTTTGATTTTCGGACATGCCGGATTTCCAAAGATGGGTATTCAAGGGGCGGCTATCGCTTCCGTCATAGCCGAGGCGGTATCGATTCTCTTTTTCGTGGTTTACACGAGACTTACCGTAGATATACGTAAATATGCGCTTAACCAGATTCGTTCTTTCGATTTTGGCTTGTTGAAACGGGTGCTGGATATTTCCGTGTTCACGATGCTGCAATATTTCTTGTCTATCGCTACTTGGTTTATGTTCTTTATCGCTGTGGAGCATTTGGGGCAACGGGAGTTGGCGGTGGCGAATATCGTACGTAGTATTTACGTCGTGATGTTGATTCCCGTTAATTCCTTGGCGACCACGACAAACACGTTCGTGAGTAATAGTATCGGGGCGGGAGCGATCAATCAAGTTATACCGACTATCTGGAAGATCTGTAAGTTATCGTTGGGCATTATGGTCGTGTTTGCCGCTATTGTCAGTTTGATGCCGGGATGGGTCGTGTCTGTTTATACGAATGACGCTTCATTAGTGGCGGCCTCGGTTCCATCCGTCTACGTGATTGTCGGTTCTTTATTGATCGGATCGGTAGCTAATGTGGCGTTCAACGGGGTGTCGGGTACGGGAAATACACGTTCTGCGCTTTTTATGGAAGCGGCGGTATTGATTCTGTATGTGCTTTTTGTATATGTCGCAGGGATGCGTTTGCGTTTGCCGGTAGCCGTATGCTTCTTGACAGAGGCTATTTACTATAGTGGATTGCTCGTCGCTAGCGTAATCTATTTAAAGAAAGCCTCTTGGCAAAATAAAAGAATATAAGTATATGAGGGGGAAAAAACACGTACGTCTTTTTTCGAAAACACGTACGTGAATTCTGAAAAACATGTACGTGTTTTTTTGAACTGTGAATATTGGGAAATTGTTCGTATTTTTGTATTGTAATCAAATAAGAAAGGTAACTCATGTCCACGAAGCAATGTGAAGATATGTTGGTAGGAAAAGGAGTACGGCCTACTGCCGCACGGATCCTTGTCTTGCAAAAATTATCAGAACGAACCAGCCCGGCTTCCCTGTTCGAATTGGAGGCGGAGTTGGAGACGTTGGATAAATCGACCATTTCCCGTTCATTGGCCTTGTTATTGGAACATCATGCGATCCATTCTTTCGAAGATGGTAGTGGCTCTATAAAATATGAGATATGCCAGAGCCGTTCGGAGACATGCCCAGTGGGTGATAGGCATATTCATTTTTTCTGCGAGGTATGCCGTAAAACCTCTTGTTTGAATAATATCAAGATCCCGGTCGCTCAATTGCCGGAAGGATATATAATGGATACCATTAATTATACGGTAAAGGGTGTTTGCCCATTGTGTAATAAGCGACGTTCCCAGAAACCCTGATAATTTGCAATCAAGTTGCAACTCCCTTCTCTTACCTTTGTACCGTAATCAAGAAGTAAATAATTAAAATAGATAAGATTATGAGTACAACATGTGGATGCGAACATTGCCATTCGCACGGAAGTTCCGGTTTATGGATGCCGACGGTTTCTTTCGTTTTGTTGGTGATAGGACTTATCGGGAAGTACTCGGGGATAAGTTGGTTTGCTGAGTCTTGGATAGAGGCCATTTGGTTTCTGGTCGCTTTTTTGCCGGTAGGACTTCCTGTTATGCGAGAAGCTTGGGAAGCTGCTTTGCGGAAAGACTTTTTTAGTGAGTTCTCGTTAATGGCGATCGCCTCGATCGGGGCGTTTTGTATTGGGGAGTATCCCGAGGCCGTAGCCGTGATGCTTTTCTATACGGTAGGAGAGAGGTTGCAACTTCTAGCCGTGAATAAAGCCTCGAAGAATATCAGTGACTTATTAGATGTCCGGCCGGAACGAACGGATGTATGGCGGACGGGTACATATATGAATGTATCTCCGAAGGATGTGAAAGTAGGCGAGCGGATCGAGGTGAAGCCCGGCGGACGTGTGCCTTTGGATGGCGTTTTATTGGAAGCCGAGGTACAGTTCGATACCTCGGCATTAACCGGGGAAAGTATGCCTCGTTCTATCCGTGAGGGTGAGGAGGTGCTTGCCGGAATGATCGTGCAGGGGCAGGCGGTACGTATACAAGTGAATCGGCCGTACGAGCAAAGTGCCTTGGCCCGTATTTTGGCTTTGGTGAAAGATGCCTCGGAGCGGAAAGCGCCGGCGGAATTGTTTATTCGGCGTTTCGCACGGATTTATACCCCAATCGTGATTCTTCTGTCGTTTCTAATCGTGTCGGTTCCTGCTTTGGTAGGGATGGTGACGCCTTCTTTCCAGTATGTTTTCTCGGATTGGTTATATAGGGGATTGGTTTTCTTGGTTATTTCTTGTCCTTGTGCCTTGGTTATAAGTGTTCCGCTCGGATATTTCGGTGGTATAGGCGCCGCTTCTCGTGCCGGGATATTATTTAAGGGTGGTAATTATTTAGATGCGATCACACGGGTAAATACGGTAGCGTTCGATAAGACCGGTACATTGACTACCGGGTGTTTTGAGGTCACAACGGTGGAAAGCACGGGTATCCCGGCTTCTGATCTTTTGAGTGTTTTGTTATCAGTAGAGCGGAAAAGTACCCATCCGGTAGCGCAGGCTGTAGTTCGCTATGCGGAAAAACAAGATAGCGTGCCGATGGAAATCACTGACATGCGGGAATTGGCAGGGCATGGTGCCGAGGCTATCGTGAACGGTCGGCAGGTGCTTGTCGGTAACATCCGTTTATTGGCCGAACGTGATATTCCTGTCCCGAAGGAATTATCCGATAGTGTTTCTACCGTGGTGGTTTGTGCGATCGATGGGAAATATGCGGGGCATCTTCTCCTTTCGGATACCTTGAAGAAGGATGCCGTGGATGCGATTCGTCGGTTAAAGGATCTGGATGTTAAAGATATTTGCTTGTTGTCCGGGGATAAGCAAGAGATCGTGAATCAATTCGCTGAGCGTTTGGGTGTCGATAAAGCGTATGGTAATCTGCTGCCGGAGGATAAAGCCGCTTATATAGAGCGATTAACGGCGGAGCCGGATAAGTCGGTTGCCTTTGTGGGCGATGGGATGAACGATGCGCCGGTACTGGCTTTAAGTGATGTCGGTATTGCGATGGGTGGATTGGGATCGGATGCGGCCATCGAGAGCGCGGACGTGGTTATCCAAACGGACCAGCCCTCTAAAGTAGCGGAAGCTATTTCTATCGGACGTGCTACCCGGAATATCGTCCGTCAGAATATCGTGGGATCTATTGGCGTGAAGGTGATAGTCCTTGTGGCGGGAGCCTTCGGTTTTGCCACGCTTTGGGAAGCTGTTTTCGCGGATGTAGGCGTATCTTTGCTGGCGGTTCTTAATTCGATCCGTATACTAAAACGTTGAGAAGTGAAGAATTTCGAGATCGCTTTCATCGCATACTCATCTCTTTTTCGTACCTTTGCCCCTTAATCCAGTAGAAAATAATATAAATACACATACGAATTATGTTTGAGAACTTAAGCGAAAGGTTAGACAGATCGTTTAAACTGTTGAAGGGCGAAGGCAAGATTACCGAGATCAATGTGGCGGAAACATTGAAGGATGTGCGTAAAGCGTTGTTGGATGCCGACGTCAATTATAAGGTTGCCAAGAGTTTTACGGATACGGTAAAAGAGAAGGCTTTAGGACAGAACGTGCTTACATCGGTTAAGCCTAGTCAGTTGATGGTTAAGATTGTTCACGATGAGTTGGCCAGCTTGATGGGAGGTACGGCAGTCGACGTGAATTTGCAGGGAAATCCCGCCATTATATTGATGTCCGGTTTGCAAGGTTCGGGTAAGACTACTTTCACTGGTAAACTAGCGTCTTTATTAAAGACCAAGAAAAATAAGAAACCATTATTAGCCGCTTGCGACGTGTATCGTCCGGCAGCTATCGAGCAGTTGCGTGTAGTCGGAGAGCAGGTAGGTGTTCCGGTATACATGGAATTGGAGAATAAGAATCCGGTGGAGATCGCTATGAACGCTATCCGCGAGGCACGGGCTAAAGGCAATGACGTCGTGATCGTGGATACCGCCGGTCGTTTGGCTATCGATGAGCAGATGATGAACGAGATCGCCGCTATCAAGAGCGCTATCCAGCCGGATGAGACCTTGTTCGTGGTAGATGCCATGACGGGTCAGGATGCCGTGAATACCGCGAGGGAATTTAATGAGCGGCTGAACTTCGACGGCGTCGTACTTACGAAGTTGGATGGTGATACCCGTGGTGGTGCCGCTTTGTCGATCCGTACGGTTGTTGATAAGCCGATTAAGTTTGTCGGTACGGGCGAGAAGATGGATGCCTTGGATATTTTCCACCCTGAACGTATGGCGGATCGAATCTTAGGCATGGGTGATATCGTGTCTTTGGTGGAACGTGCGCAAGAGCAATATGACGAGGAAGAAGCGAAACGTTTGCAGAAGAAGATCGCTAAGAACCAGTTCGATTTTAACGACTTTATCTCCCAGATCCAACAGATCAAGAAGATGGGTAACTTGAAAGAGTTGGCATCCATGATCCCGGGTGTAGGAAAGGCATTGAAAGATGTGGATATCGATGATAACGCGTTCAAGAGTATCGAGGCTATCATTTATTCGATGACTCCGGATGAGCGCAGCAACCCGGCTATCTTGAATGGCTCACGCCGTCAGCGTATCGCTAAAGGTAGCGGTACGAGCATCCAGGAGGTGAACAAGCTGATCAAGCAATTTGATGAGACCCGTAAGATGATGCGTATGCTTACTTCCGCGAAGTCGGGGAAGATGAAGCTACCTTCGATGAAGCCCTCATTCAGACGTTAATTAACAGGAGACAATCAATAATATGGAAGAACAACATTATCAATTGCTGGATGGTAAGGCCGTTTCCGCTCAGATGAAGAAGGAGATGGCTGAGGAGGTAGCCCAGATCAAGGCTGCCGGAGGTAAGATCCCTCACTTGGCCGCTATTTTGGTGGGCCATGACGGTGGTAGCGAGACTTATGTGGCTAGTAAAGTCAAGACTTGTCAGGAGATTGGTTTTAAGTCTACCTTAATTCGCTTTGAGGAGGATGTTACGGAGGAAGAATTGCTTCGTAAGGTCGATGAGTTAAATAATGATCCGGATGTGGATGGTTTTATCGTACAGCTTCCGCTTCCGAAACATATATCCGAGCAGAAGGTGATCGAGGCGATCGATTATCGTAAAGACGTGGACGGTTTCCATCCGATTAACGTGGGACGTATGTCTATCGGTTTACCTTGTTTCGTATCGGCTACGCCTGCCGGTATCTTGGAATTATTGAAACGTTATCATATCGAGACGCAAGGAAAGCATTGCGTGGTTTTGGGACGCAGCAATATTGTCGGCAAGCCGATGGCTACCTTGATGATGCAGAAATCTTATCCGGGCGATTGTACGGTGACCGTATGCCATAGCCGTTCTAAGAACTTGAAGGAGATGTGCCTGTCTGCTGATATTATTATCGTGGCTTTAGGTGTTCCTGAATTCTTGAAAGGGGATATGGTGAAGGAAGGCGCCGTGATCGTTGACGTGGGAACAACCCGTATGCCAAGCAGCGTAACCAAGAGCGGATTTAAGTTAACGGGAGATGTCTTGTTTAACGAGGTCGCTCCTAAATGTTCCTATATCACTCCGGTTCCGGGTGGCGTAGGGCCTATGACAATCATTTCTTTGATGCGTAACACATTGTTAGCGGGAAAGAAAGCGATCTATAAGTAAGTGGATGGATAAAAAAGTTCGCAAAAGGTTTGTGTAATCAGAATTTATACCTATCTTTGCGCCGTCTTAAAGGGGGAATCCTTTGAAAGGCGGATATGGTGAGAGTAGCTCAGTTGGTTAGAGCATCGGATTGTGGTTCCGAGGGTCGTGGGTTCGAGCCCCATCTTTCACCCATTGTGGTTTTTTAGATAAAAATCTTGTTATGAATAAAACAAGGTTTTATGAACCAAGGCGTCTGTGAAGAATGAAAGGTTTTTTTATATGGTGAGAGTAGCTCAGTTGGTTAGAGCATCGGATTGTGGTTCCGAGGGTCGTGGGTTCGAGCCCCATCTTTCACCCTAGAATGAGAAAAGGATATGTCTATTAGGGCATATCCTTTTTCTATTTCTTATAATGGGCATTGTAAGTCTTTTATGATGCCCATCATAAGGAGCTTACAATAGGCATTGTAAACTCCTTATAATAGCGATCGTGCTGACCTACTCTTCGGTATATAAACCTTCTCTTGATAATTGCTTATCCAGATTCGCTACACCGAGGGCTATGATAGCGGTAACCGTAGCCGTATGTTCTTGGTATTCGGGGATGTTCTTTGTGTATAAATCCCGTTCCGTATGCCAGATTTCGCCGTAATCAAAATCATATCCTTTGAAATCCTCTGTGGTGAAACCTAATGTGGGGACACCTTCGATGGCGAAAACTGATGCGTCTGTTCCCCCCATGCGTGTCGGGCGTTTACGGGGTTCACGAACTTTTACCTCGAAAGGATAGTCCGGACGGATTTTTTGGATGGGTTCGCTGATCTTCACGAAATCATCATACATGGCTTGAGGGACGGAGATACCGACAGGAGGTTCCGGGCCACCGTCACGATTGAACAAATTAGCGATTTTGGGTAATTTATCCTTATGCGCTTTCACCCAAGCTTGTGCTCCTAATAAGCCAAATTCCTCACCGGCGAATCCGATAAATAAGATCGTGCGCTTAGGCTTGGCTCCGGATTTGGCGATCATGCGAGCGGCTTCCATCATCGGTCCGATTCCAGTACCGCAATCGATGCCTCCGGTAGCCACGTCGAAAGCATCTAGGTGACCGCTGATAATAACATATTCGTCCGGGTATTTGCTGCCTTTGATAGACGCTACGACATTATGGTATTTAACCGGGCCTAATTTAAAATGATTACGAATATCGAACTCTAGTTCGAATGTACGTCTCTCTTTCACCATTTGTTCGATGATCGCGAATTGATGCTCGTCTAATTTGATATCCGGAAGTTCCGGCAGATTGTCGAAGTTCGTATTCGGGTCGTTCATCATTTTCCGGTCGTATAACGCACGGATAGGTACGGTGGAGGATTGGATAAAACCTAAAGCTCCGGCCTCGCACATTTCCTTATAATATAATCCGGGGAATTCTTTATAAGGCAACATCTCGTTTTTCTCCCCGTTTTCCCAGTTGCGGCGTCTTAGATCATTGTTTTTCTTCATGATCTCGTTGTTCTCTTTCTTGATCTCCGCACGGATGGAATCTCCCGAGGCGGAGCGGTCGATAGGCCAACCTACATTTTTCCCTGAGATAAGAACCCAAGCACCATTTAATCTTCCTTTGATTTGCTGGAACTCCTCGTCGTTACGAGGCTCCATCACCGCATGCCCACGTTGCACGCCTTTCGTTCCGGAAGTGTAGGAAGGGGTGGCGAAATGCAGGATCATTCCGTTGTCGCTCAACAAGCGTCCGAACCAAGGTCCTCGATTAAAGCCGACAGGGACGGTACCGGCCTCTTCTAATTGGACATCGAGTCCCCAACTCTTAAACTCACGCACCATCCACTCGGCGGCGTTCTCATAAGCGTCGGAACCTATTAAACGTCCGCCAAAGCGGTTTGTAAGGATATCCAGCTGATGCATCACTTGATTATCGTTCTGACCCATCTCGATGATTTTTTTTACGGCAGCGTCCTGAGCTGGTACAGGGGAGACTGTCATGCAGGCTAATGCCGCACAAACAAGTAAGATTTTTCTCATAAAGTAGTGTTTATTTCATTGATATGACTGTTTATTATTCAGTGTATGCAAATAAAGGAATAAATTTTGACTTATTGCAAATGAAATGGCAGTTTCTTTTATAACTTTGCGGAGTAAACAGATGGTGAATGAAAACAATGCGTAGCTTGAAGTGGTTAAGACCCCTCTTGGTAGTACTCTTTATGAGTTACTACGTGGGTGGCACGGCCTTTACCCATACGCATCATTTCCTAAACTATAGTATCACTCACTCTCATCCCTATCTGCCGGGAGCCGATGGCTTGCCTCATCATGAGCATAGTACGGTAGCGTTTAATACGATTGAAGAGCTGACCGAATTGTGTATGGAGTTAATTCCGTACTTACCTTTGGTTATGGCTTGGGCGCTTTTGATGGTAGTGCTCGTCTTTCTAAAGAAAGAGGTTGTCTTGCGTCTTGTGCGGCGTGGCGAATCCCGTGCGCCTCCCTCGTTTGGTATAGTAATTTGAATCAAGCATTAGAATCACTTTTTATACTAAACATTTTACGCATCTTATATGAAATCTATATTTTTACTATTGCTTCCAGCGATAGTACTATGCTCTTGCCATACCCAAAAGCAAGAGGATGAGTCTGCGCATGCCGTAACACTCAAAGGGGATATTATACATATCGGTTCCGAATCTCCTGTTTTATCCAAGTTGACAAAGGAAACGGTTAAACGGGAACCTTACCGTATGGAGTTTACCACCTCGGGGGTCGTACAGGCGATTCCTTCTAATTACGCAGAGGTGGCTTCACCGGTAAGCGGGCGAATTACGAAATCGTTCGTTCGCTTAGGGCAGAAAGTGGCCCCGGGTAGTCCGATCTTCGAGATTAGCGCTCCCGCTGTTTATGAGGCGGGGAAATCTTATTACCAAGCTCGCCAAGAGATGGAACTGGCCTTGAAAAGCTTGAATCGGGAGAAAGACTTGATGAAAAACAAGGTTGGTGTCCAAAAGGAATTGGAAGAGGCCGAGGTGAATTACGAGTTAAAGAAAAAAGACTATGAGAATATGGTAGCCGCATTGAAAGTCTTTCAGATTAATCCGGATGAAATGGCTTTGGGGCAACCATTGATCGTTCGCTCGCCTATAGCCGGTGAGGTCGTGAAAGATCGGATCGTAATCGGGCAATATATGAAAGAGGACGCCGAGCCAGTAGCTGTCATCGCCGATTTGAGCAAGGTATGGGTGGTCGCCCATGTAAAAGAGAAGGATTTGAGTTTAATACAGGCTTTGGATGAGGTGGAAATTCGGTTGGTAGCCATGCCGGATAAACCGATATCGGGAAAGATTTATCATATCAGCGAGATGCTGGACCCCGATACCCGTTCGGTGGAGGTCTTGATCGAGTGCGATAACAGTACCCGTTTGATGAAACCGGAGATGTACGGCACGGTCAAGTTGAGCGACCGTGAGGCGGAGGTAATCCGTATACCTACTTCCGCTATCTTGCAGGAAGAGGAGAATATGTACGTATTGGTGGAATTGGGGAATAACGATTATCGGAAACAAAAGATCGAGACCGGCCTTACTGAAGATGGCAAGACGGTGGTTTTATCCGGCTTGAACGTAGGTGACGAGATCGTAGCTACGGGAGCGTTTTATTTACTTGACGCACGCTAACGGATTATGAAAAGGATTATTTACTTGGCGATACATCGGCGAGGACTGATGTTCGTGTTATTTCTGTTCTTAGCGATCGTTGGTTATTATTCTTGGACGCGGTTGGCGATAGATGCTTATCCGGATATCGCCGATACCACCGTGCAAGTCGTGACGCAAGTTCCCGGATTGGCCGCCGAGGAGATCGAGCAACAAATCAGTATTCCGATCGAGCGGGCTATGAATGGTCTGCCGGGACTAAACGTAATGCGTAGCAAGAATACGTTTGGTTTATCTACGGTCGTATTGGTTTTTGATGATGGTATTGAGGATTATTGGGCCCGGCAACGTGTACAAGAGCGGTTGGTAGACGTGGAGCTTCCTTATAATGCGGTTCCCGGCTTAAATCCTTTGACTTCGCCGACGGGAGAGATCTTTCGTTATGTGGTGGAAAGTGACCGTTTAGACTTGAGGGAGTTGACCGATTTGCATAAATGGGTAATTATTCCGAGACTGAAACAGGTTACGGGTGTAGCGGATGTAAGTAATTACGGCGGTATCACTACCCAATATCAGATCGAGGTGAACCCTTATAAGATGGAGCAATACGACATTACCTTAGGGGATATTACGGAAAAGATAGAGAAGAATAACGTGAACGCCGGTGGTAGTATGTTAAGCCGGGGGGATTTGAGTTATGTGATCCGTGGAATCGGTCTGGTTAAGGACTTGGAAGACTTGGGACATATCGTGATCAAGACCGTGAATGGTGTCCCGGTCTACTTGAATGATATCGGTAAACTGAAATACGGAAACTTGGAGCGTAAGGGCGTTTTAGGTTTTACGGACGATACCCGTGATTACTCCGATGGCGTGGAAGGTATCGTGCAAATGCTTAGGGGGGAGAATCCGTCCCGGGTGTTGGATGATGTGCATAAGGCGGTAGACGAACTAAATAACGAGACACTTCCCGAGGGAACCCGTATCCATCCGTTTATGGATCGTACGGATTTGGTTAATACGACCTTGCATACTGTATCGCATACGTTGTTCGAGGGTATGGTACTGGTTGTCTTAGTACTGATCTTATTCTTGGGGAGTTGGCGTGGCGCTTTGTTGGTGGCCTTAACCATTCCCTTGTCTCTATTGATTGCCTTTATCTTGATGCATGTTACGAATATTCCTGCGAACCTACTTTCCCTAGGCGCTATAGACTTCGGTATTTTGGTAGACGGAGCGATCGTGATGATGGAGACGGTCTTGAAGAAAAGGGAACGGCATCCGGATGAGGTATTGACGGAAGATTCGATCTTGCGCCGTACGACTGAGGTGGCTCGCCCGATCTTTTTCTCTACATTAATTATTATAACGGCCTATCTTCCTTTGTTCGCTTTTGAGCATATTGAGAAGAAATTGTTTACGCCGATGGCTTATACCGTAGGGTATGCTTTGCTGGGCGCTTTGTGCGTGGCCTTGTTCTTGATTCCGGGATTGGCCTTTTATGCGTATCGTAAGCCGGGAAAGATTTACCATAATCGTTGGTTGGAGAAACTTTCCACGGCTTATCATTCACAAATTGCCCGATTGATGGAGAAGCCAAGACGGGTTATTGTACCGTTACTGGCGATATTGCTGGGAGCGGGGATTTTAAGTTATACCGTAGGAAAAGACTTCTTGCCTCCGTTGGATGAGGGGGCGATCTGGATACAGGTACAGCTTCCTCCGGGTATTTCCATTGAGAAATCTAAGGAGATGGGGGCGGAGCTTCGGAAGACTTTGAAAGAGTTTAAGGAAGTCTCATATGTAATGACCCAAGTAGGTCGCGATGATGAGGGGGCGGAAGCGTTCTCACTCTCCCATGTGGAGTGTGGCGTGGGATTGAAGCCCTATAGTACATGGGAGTTCGGTAAGACGAAAGCGGATTTGATCGAGGAGATGGCAGCTAAGTTGGAGACTATGCCCGGCTACTCGGTCGGTTTTTCACAGCCGATCATCGATATGGTGATGGATCAGATCGCCGGGGCTCATAGTGATTTGGCGTTGAAGATCTATAGCGATGATATTACGGAAAGTCGCCATATCGCAGATCAAGTCGCTAATGTGTTGAAGGAAATACCGGGTGCTGCCGACGTAGCGGTAGATCAAGAGCCTCCGTTGCCGCAATTGCAGATTATCGCGGATCGTGCCCGTATCGCCCAGTATGGCTTGAACGTGTCGGATGTGGCCGATTTGATTGAGTTAGCGATCGGTGGAGCTTCTATTTCCCAGATATTTGTCGGAAGTAAAAGTTATGACGTGATTTGTCGTTTCGATGACGCTAGCCGCAATTCTCCCGAACGTATCGGTAATCTATTGCTGACTACCGGTTCCGGTACGAAGATTCCTCTTTCGCAAGTAGCGGAGATTAAGATGACAACCGGTGCCAGTACGATTACCCGTGAGATGAATAAGCGGCACTTGACGGTACGGGTTAATTTACGTGGCGTGGACTTGACAGCGTTCTTGA
The DNA here is from genome assembly GCF_001915675.1 of Parabacteroides sp. merdae-related_45_40. NCBI lineage: Bacteria > Pseudomonadati > Bacteroidota > Bacteroidia > Bacteroidales > Tannerellaceae > Parabacteroides > Parabacteroides sp. merdae-related_45_40. The sequence continues at coordinate 68,079 of NZ_MNQY01000029.1, forward strand.
ATAAGGCGAATGCGTTGATTGATAAAGAGGTGAAATACGATCATGATTCCGTGCATTTGAAATGGGCCGGACAGTTCGAGAACCAGCATCGTGCGTATGCCCGTTTGGGGGCTGTGGTTCCTTTGGCGTTGGGACTGATGCTGCTTCTGTTGTTTGCGGCTTGCGGTAAATTCCGGCAGGCGGCTTTGATGATGAGTGTCGTTCCCTTGGCTTTGTTTGGTGGTATGTTGGCGTTGAATGTGCGGGGAATGACATTGAATGTTTCCTCGGCGGTTGGTTTTATTGCCTTGGTCGGTGTCGCTATCCAAAATGGCGTGATCATGATTTCCCATATCAATAACTTACGTACAAGGGAACGAGATTTGAAAGATGCGGTGATAACGGGAACTAAGCACCGTTTCCGTCCGATCTTGATGACGGCTACGGTTGCGGTCTTGGGATTGCTTCCTGCCTCTGTTAGTACAGGTATCGGTTCGGACGTGCAGCGTCCCTTGGCTACGGTAATCGTTTACGGGCTTTTATTTGCTACGGTAATCACGCTTTATGTACTTCCCGCTTTATACTACATGATCGAGAAACATTATGAGGGGAAGGATTTGATGCCGGTATCGGAGGAAAAAGAGCTGCACGCTTAATCCGGAGGTGGAATTAAAAAGATATACTATGTTTAGATTAGAAGATATGAAGAAATATATAATCCTGTCATTACTCTGCGGATGCTTATCCGTGAATGCCCAGACCATGGTTCCGCTTACGTATCGGCAATATATGGAGCGGGTTGCGGAAGGCAACCTTGAGTATGCGTCGGAGAAATTGAATGTGCCGGCCGCTAAGGCTGAGGTAACGGCGGCAAAGGTGTTTAACGATCCGAATCTTTCCGTGTCTTATTTCAATAATGAGAATAATTCCTTGCAAATGGGAGAAGGTGTTGAAGTAGAACTGAGCAAAACTTTCTCTTTTGGAAAACGGGGTGCGAATATCTCATTGGCACGTAGCGAGAGTGAGTTGACCGAGGCTTTGTTGGCCGATTATTTCCGGAATCTCCGGGCAGACGCTACGATTGCTTATATGGAAGCCTTGAAGCAACATGAGTTGTATAAAGTAAAGGAGAATGCCTATGAGAATATCCGGACATTGGCGGAGAGCGACAGTATCCGTTTCTCATTGGGGCAAATCCGTGAGGTGGATGCTACGCAGAGCCGGGTAGAGGCCGGGGTCTTACGAAATGAGTTGTTGCAAGCCGGAGCGGAATTAAAGAATGCTTTCTCGAACTTAAACTTCTTGACGGGGACTTTCAGTACGGATACTTTATTTCACCCAGAGGCTGAGTTACGTACGGAGCCTCGGGATTTTATCCTTGCCGACTTAATCACGGCGGCAAGCGAGGGGCGTACGGATTTGGTAGCCGCCTTAAAAAACAAGGAAGTGGCCGCTAGAGCCTTGAAAGTAGCTCGCCGGGAGCGGAATATGGATGTGGATTTGTCTATCGCCGTAAGCCGTAACGCCCGGGTTTATAATGAGGAAGCCCCGGCACCTCCTTTTACCGGAGTGACGGCAGGTATCGCTGTTCCTTTGAAATTCTCTAATTTCAATAAGGGAACGGTTCGTGCCGCTCGTTATCGGGAGCAACAGGCGGAAGCGCAATATAAGCAGGCTCTTTTGCAAGTACAGACGGAGGTGATGCAGGCATATCGTAATTATCAATCTTTCGCCGAGCAAGTTAATCATTATGAGGATGGGCTTTTAAGGCAAGCCCGTGAGGTGATGGATGGCAAGATTTACAGCTATAATAGGGGGGAAGTCTCTTTGTTGGAAGTCTTGGACGCCCAGCGTACTTACGATGAGGTACAAGCTCAGTATATCGAGACGCTGTTTAATTACAGCTCAGCCTTGGTCGAATTAGAACGTTCGGCGGGTATTTGGGATATTGAGATTTGATTTGTGCTATAATTCAGAAAAGTAAAACAAGGGATAAATTGTAAGACGCTTACATTTCTATCCCTTGTTATTTTATCTGAATAAATCCATCAGTTTATCCGGTAATTGCCTAGTATCGAATATCTGATATTTCAGTAAATGATTCTTCTGCATGTTTAGACCATTGGATTTCTTTTACCATGAAGCCAACTTTTTTTGTAGTTTTTTCTTCAGCGCTTTTTGCGTACAATAATCCCCATTGTTGAAATCTACTTCAGATTCAGCTATCTTACAAGTTAATTCAGCCTCGTCTGGTGCCCAAGGATAAAGACTCTCCTTTTGCTTGGCAAGGCATAGACGTTTTATATAGGTCTCCACTTTCGATAATCTTTCCTCATCCATGCCTTTTATCAAGTCATAGAGATATTCTTTCCGTAAATTTAATTCCATCGTTGTCATAAGATTTGTTTTTTAGGTTTCTTAAACTAGACAAAGATAGCGTATATATTTGGATATTATGTATTTTTGCATCTAAAAAATGAGCGCATGATATTCTACTTTACAGGGACAGGAAACTCCCGTTGGGTTGCGGAAGCGTTAGGAACGGCTTTCGATGAGCCGTTGGTTTCCATTGCCGATGCGTTGAATGAGGGTAAGGATGAGAATGTTTATCCATTGAGGGAGAGGGAGAAAGTGTTTTTTGTGTTTCCTGTCCATTCTTGGGGGCCGGCTGTATTGGTGTCCCGTTTTATTTCCCGGTTGATCCTGTCTGGATATAAAGGGCAAGAGGTTTATTTCGTCTGTACTTGTGGTGATGATTGTGGATATACGGATCGGATCATGCGGAGCACCTTGGCGAGACGGGGAATTACCTTAACCGGAGGATTCTCTCTACAAATGCCGAACAATTATATCTTAATGCCCGGCTTCGACGTGGATAGTAAGGAGGTAGAGACTGAAAAACTGAAAAAAGCACCGGAACGTGTAGACGAGATCGTAGAGGCGATCCGGCAGAAGAAAAATCCCTCTTTGTATTGTGCGGGAAGTGCCCCTCTTTTGAAGAGCTATATGGTCTATCCGTTATTTACTCACTTTGCGATAGGCAGCAACCGATTTTATGCTACGGATACCTGTATCTCTTGCGGTATCTGTGCGAAGGTCTGTCCGACCGGTACGATTTCCCTGTCGGGTGACGGAAAACCGGAATGGGCTGATACTTGCGTTCAGTGCGTTGCCTGTATTCATCGTTGTCCGGTGCGTGCGATAGAATATGGGACGATCTCGTTGAAAAAGGGACGTTATCATCACCCAGAGTTTAAGTAATCAATAAATAGAATAGAGAAATGAAGCAATTTTGTATGATGGCGCTTGTCGGCCTTTTGGTGGTTGGTTGCCAAGAAGTTCCAAAAGGATATGTTATCAATGGTGAGGTAGAGAATATGCCCGACGGTAAAATTTACTTGAAGTCATTCCGTAATAAAATGTTCTTTGATGTGGATACGGCAGAGGTAAAAGACGGGAAATTCACCTTTAAGGGTGCGGTAGATCAGCCTTTACTATTCGGTTTGGCAACCGAGAGCATGAACTATCCGGTTCAACTTTTCTTGGAGAATACGGATATGAATGTCAAGATCGGGAATGACGGGGAGACCATCACCGTACGGAACTCGCCGGTGAATGATGTCTTTCAAGAAAATGCGGAGAAGGTATTTGAGGAAGGGTATGATATTGACAGTTTGATCTCGAAATATCCGGATTCTCCGGCGGCGGCGTTCTATCTATATCGTTATTTTACCTACCAATTATCTTTGGATGATTTGAAGGCGGCTCGTGCGAAGATTTCCCCGGCATTGGCGAATAGTCCTTATGTGAAGGACTTGGACGGTATTATCAAGCAATTAGAACACGTACAGATCGGACAAGTCGCTCCGGAGTTCTCCTTGCCGGATACTGCCGGGGTTTCTGTGTCTTTGTCGGACTTTAGGGGAAAATATGTGTTATTGGATTTTTGGGCCTCTTGGTGTCCCCCGTGTCGCAAGGAAAACCCTAACGTGGTAAATGCCTTCCAGCAATATAAGGATAAGAACTTTACGATCGTAGGTATATCCTTGGACAAGGATAAGGCTAAATGGCAGAAAGCGATCGCTGACGATCATCTGACTTGGGCTCACGTTTCCGACTTGAAATATTGGGATTCTGAGATCCCTGCTCTTTATGGGGTACGGGGTATTCCGGCAAATGTGTTATTGGATCCGAATGGGGTGATCATCGCCAAGAATATCACTGGAGAAGACTTACAGAATACCTTGAAGGAAGTGATTAAATAAGGATACGTTACTGCAAAGCCGTTGCAGTAGTATAAACAAAGGGAGTGTATTGGATTAAGCCTAATACACTCCCTTTTTTATGGATAAGTTATGACTTTTCTTTATTTAAGCGGAATAAGGGTAAAGCCCCAGTTGTATTCCCGGTTTGCGGGTAATGTATAAGCTGGTTCCGGACGTGAACCCCAGCTATCATAACCTGCTACACCTTGTTGTTTCAAGTCGACGCAAACCTCAACGAAGTCGCAAGGCGTGATATCGTTGATATGATGCTGGCGACGTAATACGTTCTTTGCTGCGGCTTCATCATGATTCGCTACTTGCTCTGGTGTGAAATTACTCCATTGACGGGATAGGCCAGTCGCTTCCTCGTCATCGAAATCCTCTATGGAATTACGCAAAGCGTTAAATCCAATCGTATTATCCGCTTGGATCAACAAGCCTTTCTTGCCGGTACTAAGTGATACCCAACGAGTGTCGGTATGATGACCGTTTTCCTGCGGGCGTACATATGGGAAATATAATTCCTCGGCTGTAGATTTATATAAGCCGACCATACTACCGGCGTTTCTATCCAAGTAGTTCTCAGCAGGTCCTCGTCCGAAATATTCCACTTGATTCATGCTTGCCGGTAAGCGGAAGCGAACACCGATACGGGGAACATTCAATTTGGAAGCCTCTTTACGGGCGGCGTCACGTCCCGGAGTGAAAGTTGCCGTGCGAGTAGATTCCGATACCTCGGTTTGGGCGGCATCCATATCCGTGGATGTGAAACGGGCGGCCACATTTACAGCTCCGCTTGGATAGATCGTATAATTAACAATGTATAGATTTCCTGCCGGCAATAAATAGTTCACGTTAACCACGGCGTTATTGCCATCCATAGTGACGGTAGCGTCTGTTACGTTGAAGTTCTTGCTGCTTTCCTTCCATACTTGTAAGCGTTTTGGCATACCATTTCCGTAATCGTTATCGGTCGGCGCACGCCAGAAGTTCGGTTGGATACCAAAACCCTCGCTGAAATATTCCGTACCATCCACTTTATAAGAAGTAACGATTCCTGTCTTCTTGTTAAACATGAAGTTTACCTTTGAGGAGGATGCCGATAAGTTATCTCCATTTGTCGAAACCGTTAATTTAGGGCCGCTGGTCTTAAACGCCTTCTTGGGGCTTTCGATCGGTAAGCGGAATTGATCACAAGCGATTTCGTGTCCGATAGGGATTAACGGCTCTTTTTCTACGGTCGTTACGTTGAAGTTTACGAAATATTCCGTACCGGCTTGTGGCTTTAAGTTGCCTATGGGAACCGTAAATTCCTTAGAAGCTTGGGGTTCTATGTCCAAAGAGACTTTACCGGAGCGTACAACTTTATTATTGGCTGTTACGCTATAGTGGACCATATATTTCTTTAGGTTCGTGAAATAAAAACGGTTCGTGACGCGGAATAAACCGTTCGCTAAATCAATCGCCTCAAACCCGATATTTTGATGGGCGTATTTAACCTCTGCCATAGCGGGATGCGGGGTACGATCCGGGTTTACTATACCGTTGCAAAGGAAGTTTCCGTCACTAGGGGCGTTTACTCCATAGTCACCACCATAGGTATAATATTCACGTCCATTCTTATCTTTTTCCAAGATACCTTGATCCACCCAGTCCCAGATGAATCCGCCTTGCAGGTTCGGGTATTTATAGATAGCTTTCCATTGATCCCATAAGTTACCGGAAGAGTTTCCCATCGCATGTGAATACTCCGAAGGAGCTACCGGACGATCACTACCCTTACGCCCGATTTCCTCTAGCCATTCAGCGCTCGGGTATTGAGGTACGTACATATCCGTATTCCATTCCCAAAGGGCACGTTCGTAGTTCACCGGACGATTCATGCTATTTATTTCCTTGTCTTTCAGGTATAAATAAGTCTGATAGAAGTTGTATCCGTTTCCAGCCTCGTTTCCGAGTGACCAGAAAGTAACGCTCGGATAATTCTTGTTTCGTTCGTACATATTCATCGTACGGTCCATATGCGGGATCAGCCATTCCGGATTATTACCCAAAGTGCCGCCTTTTTTCAGACTGTAATACATACCGTGAGACTCGATATTCGCCTCATCGTAAACATACAATCCGTATTCGTCGCAAAGTTCATAGAATTTACGGTCTTGCGGATAGTGGCATAGGCGGACAGCGTTGATATTGTTTTGCTTCATCAGCTCGAAATCCTTACGCATGAGTTCCTCGGTTACGTAATGTCCGGTTTCCGGGTTATGCTCATGGATATTGACTCCCTTGAACTTCACCGGTTGTCCGTTGAATAATAAGACCGTATAAGGTTTTCCGTTTTCCGCTACTTGGTCGATTTGCTTCATCTCGAACCGGCGGAAACCAACGTTGAATGGAACTACCTCGATTACCTTACCCTCTTCTTTTATCGTCATCAATAATTTGTATAGATTCGGATGCTCGGCGCTCCAAGGGGCTACGTTCTTTAAATCATACTCGAAAGATGCTGTTTGAGGACTTGCGGGACTTACCCATATATCATTAGCCTCGGAGGTCACAAGATTACCTTTTGCGTCCAAAAGCTCATATCCGACATTTAAGTTTTTTGTTTCTTGGGTATGATTCTTTAAGTCTACCGCCAGTTTGAAGATTCCGTTCGTATACGTATCGTCCAAGGTTGAGACGACACGGAAATCTTGAATACTGGCCTTGGGTTGAGACCAAAGGAATACGTCACGTTCGATACCGCTCATTCTCCAGAAATCCTGACATTCCAAATAAGAACCGGTGCTCCAACGGAATATCTTTAATGTAAGCACATTCTTTCCGGGTTGCAGGTATTTATTGATCAGGAACTCGGCGGGATTTTTGGAATCCTCGCTATAACCCACTTCTTTCCCGTTTAAATATACGTAAAGGCCGGATTTAGCTCCGCCGATGTGTAAATAAATATCCCGGTTATCCCAACTTGCGGGTATCTCGATGTCTCTGCGGTATACGCCAACCGGATTCGCTTCCGGCAATAACGGAGGTTGGGGATTTCTTGGTTTAAACTCGTAACCATGATTCGTATAAATGGCTACGCCATGTCCTTGTACTTCCCAGTTTCCGGGAACGGTTATATCATCCCATGAGGAGGTATTAACGGAAGGATCTGTGATATTTTGAGGAAGATCTTTGTAAGAGTCGACAAAGAAAAATTTCCAAGTACCGTTTAATAGGGAATAGTACGGGCTTTTCTCAAATCGAGAGGTGAGGGCGGTTTCTCGGTCCGCATAACTCATGAAGGAGCTTCTGGGTTTTTCCTTGTTTACGGCTACGACTTGAATGTCTTGCCAATAAGGTTTTACGGGTTGGGGTGAAGAACCGTCCGCATAAGCCATTCCGGAAATAAGGCAACCTAATGCTCCGGAAAGCATCATTTTTTTGATAGAGTTCATATTCATCGTATTTTATTTAGATTAGCACTGGGGAATTGAAAATTGAGAATTGAGAATTGAAAATTACGTAGAGTCACTTCTAATTTTCAATTCTCAATTCTCAATTTTCAATTATTTAGCTGCATAGTAAGAATATCCGTTAGCTACTTGCTGGAATGCTAAAACCCCAGATTGGCTTAACTCGACATTCATTTCTTTTCCGTCCGGTAGGTACATGACAACTTCGTCATTGCCATTGAATTTTAACAATTTTGTGCTTTCACCGTCAGCCTCTACATTCCAGCTTTGATCTGCTTCGTTGAAAACTAAGTCAAGCGCTTTCTCGTCGCCTTCCTTTTGGATATGGTATCCGTCAACTTTTGTTTCTACGGTATAAACGCCGTCTTTACCATCGATTGTTTTAACGTTACCTACATCTGCTACAGGATTACTTCCGCTCCAAAATTCGATAGAGTTGATCACAAGGACATCAGCCAAAGCGGAAATCTCGTAAACCGGGACAATCCAGAAAGCAATGAACACTAGCTCATTAACAAACTTACTGTCGATGCTTCTATTCCACGTTAAAAGTTTGTTTGTTAAACCAAAAGATCCTATACAGGACGAAAATAGGATACTACTTGCCACCGTAGTCGCTAGTAATAAAGTTAAGCTTTTCTTTTTCATAATTTAATAATTAGTTATTACAAGGGACGAAGATAACAACTTTTTCATGATAAATAGTGGTTATAAAGGAATAAATGGAATAAGTGCCTTAATATTAATCAAGCTTCTATTAAGTACGTAGTTCTGGCGGAACTCCGTTTATTACTAATATACACTAACTTCATGTTTGAATTTCAAACCATATACCTCTTTGATGTCCATAGCTCCATACTAAAAAAGATTATGGTTGGAAAGATTGTTTGTTAAATATTTTAATAATTAGATGGTGTTGTTTTAGATTCGTATGCGAAAAATTAGTCTTTTTTGTTTTATAATTAAAAATAGTGCTATATTTGCTGCGTCTAATGATTATAAGTTCCGCCAGAACGATGAAGAAGTGCTTTCATGGTAGTTAACCGAGGATTTATAATTATACATTAATGATTTAGAAGAGTGAATATTATAAGAAACGAGATCTAAAATAGTATGCCTTAAGTCTTATAATAGTAACAGCTATTTAATAAACAAAAAACGATTCTTATGTTGAAAATTGTAAGACCTGTCAGTTTTGTTCTATTGTCTGCAGCGTTTTGTTCCGGGGGTGTGGTTCATGCTTCTGATCGTGCGGCGATAACTCCGAGGGTAGGTATTTCCCAGCAAGAAGGTAGTTTGAAGGGAACGGTTAGTGACAGTTTTGGCCCTGTGGCCGGAGCGTCAATAGTTGTAAAAGGTACTACGAATGGTACTGTAACCGACATGAATGGTAATTTCGTGTTGGATGTGAAGAAAGGGGATGTGATCCAAGTATCCTTTATCGGTTATCTAACTCAAGAATTCAAATATAATGGAGAGCCTTCCATCAATGTGTCCTTGCAGGAAGATACCCAGAAATTAGATGAGGTGATCGTTGTTGGTTATGGTACGCAACAGAAGGCAAACTTGTCGGGAGCGGTAGCCCAATTGGATAGCAAGGAGTTGACAAGCCGTCCTATCTCCAACGTGTCTTCCGGTCTTCAAGGTATGATGCCGGGTGTAACCGTTACCTCGGGTCAAGGCCGTCCGGGACAGGATGGTAGTACGATCCGTATCCGTGGTGTCGGTACTTTGAACTCTGCCAGCCCATATATCTTGATCGATGGTATCGAGAGTGGCTCCATGAATGATATCGATCCGAATGATATTGAGAGTATTTCTGTATTGAAAGACGCTTCTTCCGCCGCTATTTACGGTTCGAAGGCTTCTAATGGTGTTATCTTGATCACGACAAAACGTGGTAAGACGGGTGCTCCTCGTATTTCTTATAACGGATATGTGGGTGCCTCGAAAGCTACTTCCATGATTGATCGTGTCAGCTCAGCCGATTACGCACGTTTGTGGAATCGTTTCGAGCCAGGACGTTATAGTGACGAGGACATCCGGATGTTTGAGGATGGCTCTGATCCTTACGGACATCCTAATACGGACTGGAATGATGAGGCTTATCGGACAGGTTTGTTGCATAAGCACAATGTTAGTATTACAGGAGGTGCGGAGAACGTGAAGTATATGGCTTCGGCCGGATATTTAGGGCAGACGGGTATCCTTCCTAACTCAGATCGTAAACAGTTTAACGGACGTACGAATCTGGATATGCAGTTGACGAAGAAACTGGCTGTTCGGATGAACATGTCTTTTATCAAGAATGACTTCTCGGATCCGAATGCTAGCTATTATGGTGGTTCTTCCGACCAGATTATCCGTCAATTGAATATTATTAGTCCGATGATTCCTGTCAAGGATAAGGATGGCAAATACGGACAAACTAACGATGGTAACCCTATCGCATGGTTGGATTCCGGGCAGACGGTGGATAATTGTAACCAGAATTTTACGGGGGCACTTTCTGTTGATTATGATATTATTGATGGGCTGAAGGCTACTGTGACGGGTGCCTATGTGAACGAGGACCAACGTCATACGGAGCGAGTTCTGAGCATACCGGATGATCCGGCATCTGCGTCTCGTACCACTTCCTTGGTTGAACGTTTCGTGAATTGGAAACGTTATAATTTCGATGCTTTGCTGAATTACAGCAAGAACTTTGGTCAGCATGGCTTGAAAGTGATGGTAGGTTATCATGCGGAGAAGTATGAGGTTAGCAAGAATCAGATGCAGAGGAATAATTTCCCGAGTAATAGCCTGAATGATATGGATGCCGGTGGGGCTTCTACACAAACAAATGATGGTTTGAGCCGAGAGCTTGCCATGCTTTCCTATTTTGGGCGTATTAATTATGATTTTGCGGGAAAATATTTATTAGAGGCAAACTTCCGTGCGGATGCTTCCTCTCGTTTTGCTCCGGGACATCGTTGGGGATATTTCCCTTCTTTCTCCGGTGCTTGGCGTATCAGCGAGGAGGAGTTTATGGAAAGTACGCATGATTGGTTGAGCAGTTTGAAGATTCGTGCTTCTTGGGGTATGTTAGGTAATCAAGACGCCTTAAATAAATCGAATCCTTGGGAGAACCAATATTATCCTTGGATGCAGACTTATAATTTGGATGGTAATTATCCTATGGGAGGCAACTTGACGACGGGATATTATCAGAAAGCCTATCGTATCGAGGATTTGTCATGGGAGAAATCTACGACTTGGGGTATTGGCTTGGATGCGGTTATTAATCATGTGACTTTCACGTTTGATTACTATGATCGCAAGACTACGGATATCATCATGGAGGTACCGGTCCCGACTGAGTTTGGCTTGGATCCTTATTTCGATAACGTGGGTTCTATGCGTAACCGAGGTGTCGAGGTACAGCTAGGTTATAACAATAAGTGGAATGACTGGTCATTGAATGTGATGGGAAATATGGCCTATAATAAGAACAAGATCGAGGATTTAGGAGGTGTAGACCGTATGACAAATCCTGATGACGGTGATTTGTGGCGTTTTGTTGGAAAGCCAATCGATTCTTACTATGTATATAAGGCTGATGGCTTTTTCCAATCTGACGCAGAGGCACAGCAATGGATGGATACCTATAAAGGAAAAGACGGCTACCCGTTCGGACAGGATTTCCAAGCCGGTGATTTACGTTATGTAGATACGAATGGAGATGGAAAGCTGGATGCGGATGACCGTGTATTGTCTAAGACTATCAATCCAGTTGTTACATTTGGTTTGAACTTGAATGTAGGCTATAAAGCATTTGACTTGACTTTGAACTTCACCGGTGCGGCTAATGTAGGCCGTGCGTTTACGAAAGAAGCGTTTGGTGAGTTCTCGGGTAGTGCCGGACATCCTTCTACTGCATGGCTGGATAGCTGGACACCGGAAAATACCAATGCAAGTATGCCGCGTGTAGCGGAGTCTAGAAAATCTCCGAGTGAGGCTTCTAACGTGATGTCTGATTTCTGGGTAATTAATACCAGTTACCTGCGTCTGAAGACATTGCAATTAGGATATACGCTTCCAAAGAGTGTGCTGAACGCTATCGGTTTGTCGAATGTACGTGTTTATTATTCTGCGGAGAATTTGTTTACGATAGATTCTATGCCATTGAACGTAGACCCGGAGACTGTTAGTTCCCGTTTGTCTAGCTACCCATTAGTGATGACAAATTCTTTTGGCGTAAATGTGACATTCTAATTAGTTAAGACCATTTAAATAGAAGATTTTATGAAACGATTATCAATATATATGTTGGCGGCTGGTATGGCTGCGTTATCTACTTCGTGTTCGGATTTTCTGGATACGGTGCCTAAGGATCAGTTGGCTCCTTCTACCACATGGCAGACAGAGGCGGATGCGAAGGGCTTCATAGTAGGCTGTTATAAGGATTTGCTAGATGGAAATACGTTGCTTTATCTGGATTGTGGCTCAGATATAGGCTATAATAATTTCCCTTGGGAAGGATTCCGCCCGTGGGGGGATGGGTCATTGTCTAGTTCTAATCCTGGGCAGATCCTTTATGATTACAAGTCGATTCGTAAGGCGAATACATTCTTGGAGAATGTAGACAAGGTGACGTTTTCTAGTGACGCTGTAAAAGCTAATTATGTGGCTCAAGCTAAAGCGATCCGTGCTTATAAGTATTTCTTGATGAATTGGTGGTATGGTGGTGTACCTATTATTAGTTCTTATTCAAGTGCGGACGAGGCTAAAGTGGAACGCAATACGGAACAAGAGGTACGCGATTATATAGCTAAGGATTTAGACGAGGCCTTAGCTGGGATCGCGGAGGCTCCGGAGGCTCGTGGCTATATCGCTAAAGGTGCTGTTTTAGCTATCAAGATGCGTGAGGCTTTGTATTATGGTGATTGGCAAAAGGCAAAAGACGCAGCTAAGGCAATCATTGATTTGAAGCAGTATGAGTTGGATCCGGATTATACGAATCTTTTTAAGGTATCGGGAGTGGATTCTAAAGAGATAATCCTAGCGGATCAGAATATTGAGACGTTGGACGGATTGGGAACCATCGGGCAAATGTACAATAATGTAGACCAAGGCTGGTCTTCTATCGTCCCGACCCAGAATTTGGTGGATATGTATGAAATGTCTGATGGATTGACGAAAGAAGAGTCGAAGACTTATGACGCAAAGCATCCGTTTGCGAATCGCGACCCTCGTATGGCCATGACCATTTTATATCCGGGACGTGACTGGAGAGGTGATATCTTGAATACTTTAGATGAGAAACTTCAAGATGGTACTGTCAACAAGAACTTCCCGACTTATACAGATAATGCTTCCAAGAGTGCTTTGACTTGGGCGAAATACTTGGATCCAATGGATCAATATGGAGATGTTTGGAGCTCGGGAGCTTGTCCGATCGTATTCCGTTATGCGGAGGTTCTATTGACGTATGCGGAGGCTGCGAATGAGTTGAGCGGTCCTTCTGATGAGATCTATGGTTATTTGAATCAGATCCGTCAGCGTGTAGGAATGCGGGAAGTGGATAAGGCTAAATATGGGACGAAGGATAAACTTCGTGAATTGATCCGTCGTGAGCGTACGGTAGAGTTGGCCGGCGAAGGCTTGCGTCGTGCGGACATCGTTCGTTGGCAGGAAGATGGAAAGATGCTTGCCGAGAAAGTCCTGAATGGTGATTTGTTACGTGTTACAGGAACGATTAATTATGGGGAGTCTGAGCCTACTAAACGTGCGGAAATCACGGGTACGGCTGTTATTGAGACTCGTCAGTTCTCTTCTCGTAACCGTTACTTGCCGATTCCTCAAACAAGCATGGATAAGAATCCAAACTTGAAACAGAATCCGGGGTATTAGTTTCCTATGAGATGTTAGATAAAAAGGGGGGGGAGGCCGAGAGGTTCTCCCCTTTTTTAGTTACATTTGGCGAATATTGAGATTGTATGTCTCATGTGCTTAAGTATATAAATTGATTCCGTTATGAAAAAGAAACTGATAGTTTTTGCCTGCTTTCTTCTCGTATCCTTGTCTTGTTTGCCGCAGTTGCCTGTACGGTTGAACGAGCGTTCGGTGGTGTTAAATACGTCTACCGGGGCATTAAAAGGGAAGATGGTAACTCCCAATCAGGAGTCCGGTTATCCTGTGGTATTGATTATACCCGGTTCCGGCCCTACGGATATGGACGGGAACTCCGCCGCCTTGCCGGGTAAGAATAACTCCCTTAAATACTTGGCGGAAGGGCTAGCGGGAAAAGGTATCGCTTCCTTGCGGTATGACAAACGGGGTATCGCCTCCAGCGCCTCAGCGGGAAAGGATGAGTATTCCATGCGTTTCGAAGACGGGATCAAGGACGCACGAGGCTGGATCGATTATTTGAGCCGGGATAAACGTATTTCCGGAATCTATGTGTTGGGGCATAGCGAGGGAGCGTTGGTCGGTATGGCGGCTTCGGTGGATAACCTGAAAGTGAAAGGATACATTTCGGTGGCGGGTGCGGGGCGTCCGGCCTATGAGATCGTGGAGGAGCAAATGGAGGGTCAGCCGGAAGTGATCCGGGACATGGTAAAGTCGATAAATGCGTCCTTGAAGGAAGGGAAGCTCGTACCGGACGTGCCGATCGGCTTACAATCCTTGTTCCGTTCGTCGGTACAGCCTTATATGATCTCATGGTATACGTATAATCCGCAGGAAATCATCAAGAAACTAAAAGCCCCGGTGTTGATCTTGCAAGGGGATAAGGATATGCAAGTATCCGTAAAAGACGCCGAGCTGTTGAAGCAAGCCCAGCCTTCGGCGGATTATCATTTGATTGGAAATATGAACCATCTGATGAAGACCTGCGATACGATGGACCAGCAAAAACAGATGGCTACCTATATCGATCCGGCCCTTCCGTTGCATAAGGATGTGCTGATATTAATTGAAAAGTTTGTGAGTAAACCTTGAACTGTTGTATCTTTGCGGTCATAAATTAAAGAGACAGTATGATTTCGGTTGAAGGACTAACAGTTGAGTTTGGCGGTTTTACGCTTTTTGATGACATTTCATTTGTAGTAAACAAGAAGGATCGTATAGCCTTGGTAGGTAAGAACGGTGCGGGTAAATCGACGATGTTGAAGATATTCGCCGGTTTGCAATCACCCACTTCCGGAACTGTTAGCGTACCGAAAGATGTTACGATCGGGTATTTGCCCCAGCACATGCAATTAGTTGATACCCGTACGGTGCGGGAGGAGGCGGAATGCGCTTTCGAGCATATCCATGAGATGGAGGAGGAGATCAACCGCTTGAATACCCAATTGGCGGAGCGTACGGATTATGACTCCGAGAGCTATCAAAAGCTGATCGATCGTGTCACGTACCTATCCGAGCATTTCCAGATGATGGGAGGAAACAACTACCATGCGGAGTTGGAGCGTACATTGGTCGGATTAGGCTTTAGCCGTAGCGATTTCGACCGCCCGACGTCTGAGTTCAGCGGAGGCTGGCGTATGCGTATCGAGCTGGCAAAGCTCTTACTCCGGCAACCGGACGTGTTGTTGCTGGACGAGCCGACGAATCATCTGGATATAGAATCCATCCAATGGCTGGAGAACTTTATCGCTACCCGTGCCAACGCCGTGATCTTAGTCTCGCACGACCGTGCCTTTATTGATAATACGACTTTCCGCACCTTGGAGATCGAATTAGGCAAGGTCTACGATTATAAAGTGAAATATTCGGAGTACGTCGTACTTCGCCAAGAACGCCGTGAGCAGCAGCAGCGCGCTTATGAGAACCAACAAAAGAAATTGGCCGATACCGAGGCGTTTATCGAGCGTTTTCGTTATAAAGCCACGAAGTCCGTACAGGTACAATCCCGCATCAAGCAATTGGAGAAGGTGGAACGTATCGAGGTAGACGATGTGGATACAGCCATGCTGCGGCTGAAATTCCCGCCCGCTCCCCGTTCCGGCTCCTATCCGGTGATTTGTGAGGAGGTGGCGAAGCGTTATGGCGATCATCTGATCTTCGACCATGTGACGCTTACGATCAACCGGGGCGATAAAGTAGCTTTCGTCGGAAAGAACGGCGAGGGTAAATCTACCTTGGTGAAATGTATCATGGGAGAGATTGCCGATTTCACCGGAAAGCTCCAATTAGGTCATAACGTGAAGATCGGTTACTTCGCCCAGAACCAAGCGCAACTATTGAACGAGAATCTTACCGTTTTTGATACGATCGATTACGTAGCGCAAGGAGATATCCGCTTGAAGATACGGGATATCCTAGGCGCTTTCATGTTTGGTGGCGAGGCTTCCGATAAGAAGGTGAAAGTCCTGTCGGGTGGCGAGCGTACCCGTTTGGCGATGATCCGCTTGTTATTGGAACCAGTCAACCTGCTGATTCTCGATGAACCAACGAACCACTTGGATATGCGTTCGAAAGACGTGCTGAAAGATGCCTTGAAAGAATTCGACGGCACGGTGATCGTGGTTTCTCACGACCGTGAGTTCTTGGATGGCCTAGTCGATAAGGTCTATGAGTTCGGTAACCAGAAAGTCGTCGAGCACTTAGGCGGCATCTATAATTTCTTGGAGCATAAGAAAATGGATAGCTTGCGTGAATTGGAACGTTCTACCGGGACGAGCACTTCCACATCCGGTACCGGTGAGGCTCAGGTATCTCAAAACAAGCTCTCCTATGAGGCAAGGAAGGAACTGAGTAAAGCGATTAAGAAAGCGGAGAAAGCAGTTGCCGAGGCCGAGGCCCGTATCTCGGAGCTTGAGAATGGCATTGCCGTTATCGAGGCGAAGCTGGCTACGCCGGAAGGTGCCTCCGACGCTTCTCTCTACGGTGAATATTCTGCCCTAAAAAAAGAACTTTCCGATGCGATGGATCTATGGACCGAACGGACAATGGAGTTGGAAGAGCTGAATACGCAGGATTCATGAAAAGGCTGCTAGTCAGTGAAAGGCTGCTTATCTGATCTTTTTGATCCAAATACTCCTGTTTTCGTGACAAGCGCTTGCCGTTGATGACGCAAAATAGCGGAAGGGAGAGTACGAGAGCTGGCTTTTAAAGGGGAGAATATCCCTTTTCTCATGCGTGATAGGCTGCGTTGGGCTACGCCAGTACTGCCATCGGCCGATGCGTATGCCGCCGTTGGGCATTGTGACTACTCAAGAATAGGGTTATGACTACTCGTGAATAGGCATTCTTACCCTGCTAGAACCCTATTGTAACCCTATAAATGATACCAATCTTTCCCTTTGATATGAATTAGGATGAATTGATTTCGCTAGAATAAAAGGCTCTTTTTGGGTATAGAGTTGGCTATTAGTTGTTTGCTGAAATTTTCTTTCGGATTTGGAGGCGAGCAGTACTTAGGCCCGGAATATTCGGTTCTCCGGAGGTTCGGATTACAAAGTGTCATTTTGATTATTCCTTGAAAATAACCTTTAATAGCTTACTCGTTTTAAAAAGAAAGTCCTTAACTTTGCTATCCAAAGAAACGCGAAAGCTTAAAACTCATATCATGTTAACTCAGATCATTAATGGAAAGATTCTTACCCCGCAAGGCTGGCTGAAAGACGGGTCGGTATTGATCAGCGACAGTAAGATTTTAGAAGTAACAAACTGCGACTTAGCGGTAGTAGGGGCAACCTTGATAGACGCCAAAGGTATGTATATCGTCCCCGGGGGGGTGGAAATTCACGTGCATGGAGGTGGAGGCCGTGATTTTATGGAAGGCACCGAGGACGCTTTCCGTGCGGCAGTAGCCACGCACATGAAACACGGTACGACGAGTATCTTCCCCACCTTATCCTCTTCTACCATCCCGATGATCCGTGCCGCCGCCGAGACCACCGAGAAATTGATGGCCGAGAAAGATAGCCCGGTTCTGGGGCTTCACTTAGAAGGACATTATTTCAATATGAAAATGGCTGGTGGACAAATCCCTGAGAATATCAAGAATCCCGATCCCGAGGAATATATCCCTCTGTTGGAGGAAACGCATTGCATCAAGCGCTGGGACGCCGCTCCGGAACTTCCGGGAGCGATGCAGTTCGGTAAATATATCACCTCGAAAGGCGTACTCGCCTCGGTAGGGCATACCCAAGCCGAGTTTGAGGATATCTTGACCGCTTATGAGGTAGGTTATACCCACGCCACCCATTTCTATAACGCCATGCCGGGCTTCCATAAACGCCGCGAGTATAAGTATGAGGGAACGGTGGAAAGCATCTATCTGCTCGATGATATGACCGTCGAGGTCGTTGCGGATGGTATCCATGTGCCGCCTACGATCCTTCGTCTGGTCTATAAGATAAAAGGTGTGGAACGCACTTGTCTGATCACGGATGCCTTGGCTTGCGCCGCCAGTGATAGCCAAGTCGCTTTCGATCCCCGTGTCATCATCGAGGATGGCGTGTGTAAGTTGGCCGACCGCTCGGCCTTGGCGGGTAGTGTCGCCACGATGGACCGCTTGATCCGTACGATGGTGCAAAAGGCCGAGATTCCCTTGGAGGATGCCGTGCGTATGGCCTCGGAGACTCCCGCCCGTATCATGGGCGTATCCGATCGCAAGGGAACCTTGCAGCGGGGCAAAGACGCCGATATCGTCTTGTTGGACCGTGACTTGAATGTCCGTGCGGTCTGGGCGATGGGTAAGTTGGTTGAAGGTACGAATAAACTATTCTAAACAAGAACGATTATGTTGACACAAATTATAAATGGCCATATCCTTACTCCGCAAGGTTGGATGAAGGATGGTTCCGTATTGATTAGCGATGGGAAGATCTTAGAGGTAACAAATAGCGACTTGGCTGTGATTGGCGCCAAGGTGGTGGATGCGAAAGGCATGTCTATCGTCCCGGGCTTTGTCGCCATGAATATCCATGGCGGTGGGGGCTTCGACTTCTCTGAATGTACGGAAGAGGCTTTTCATGGTGCGGTAGCTGCCCATCAGAAGCATGGGGCCACGACGATATTCCCTACCGTGTTGGCTCCGGAAATTGGGGTGATCGATAAGGCGGTGGCCGTATGCGAGGAGATGATGAGGAAAAAAGACGGCCCTATCTTGGGATTGCATATCGAGGGACCGTATCTGAATCCGAAGATGGCGGCGAGCCTGTTTATCGATAAGGAGAATTCCGCCGACCCGAAAGAATATAAAGAGATATTGGAACGTACGGATTGCATCAAGCGTTGGGATTCCAGCCCGGAGATACCGGGTGCGCTTGAGTTCGCCCAATACTTGAAGTCGAGGGGAATCCTATCCGCTATCTCGCATACGGAAGCGGAGTTTGATGATATTAAGACCGCTTACAATGCCGGTTTCACGCATGCGGCTCATTTCTATAACGCTATGCCCGGTTTCCATAAGCGTCGTGAATATAAGTACGAGGGAACGGTGGAAAGTGTTTTCTTGATGGACGATATGACGGTAGAGGTGATCGCTGACGGGCGTCATTTACCCTCTACGATTCTCCGATTGGTCTATAAGCTGAAAGGAGTGGAACGTACTTGCTTGGTTACGGATGCTCTTTCTTGCGCAGCCAACGAGGGTAAGCCGTTATCCGATCCCCGCATTATCATTGAGGATGGCGTATGCAAGTTGGCGGATCATTCCTCATTGGTGGGAAGTATCGCCACGATGGACGTACTGGTACGTACGATGGTGCAGAAGGCCGATATTCCTTTGGCCGACGCTGTCCGTATGGCTTCCGAGACTCCGGCCCGCCTGATGGGGGTAAGCGATCGCACCGGAACCTTGCAAAGAGGGAAGGACGCGGATATCGTGATCTTGGATCGTAAGTTGAATGTGCGTGCGGTATGGAGCATGGGAAACTTAGTTCCGGAGACAAATACATTGGTCTAAGCTCGTTAATAATATAAGGAAGGGACTGTCTTGGCTGGCCGGGACGGTTCTTTTTTATTTTTAGGCGATATAGATCAAACCTTTCGGCTAATAAATTTGTTCTATCAACGTATGGCGAAATCAGTACTTATTTCATATATTTGTGATTCAAGTAAGATTGTAATACTAAATCAATAATTAAACATGAAAACGAACCTTAGTTCTCAAATTACTCTGACGCGTATACCGTTGCGGTATTATCGCCCGGAAAATGCTTTCGAGCATTCAGTTTTAACTCGTTTGGAAAAGATTCCGACAAACATTTACGAATCGGCCGAGGAAGGTTCTTTCGCTATCGCTAAAGAGATAGCAACACAAATCCGTAAAAAACAAGATATTGGTAAGCCCTTCGTGATCGCTTTACCCGGCGGACGTTCTCCGCTAAGCGTTTACAAGGAGTTGATCCGTATGCATAAAGAGGAGAATTTAAGTTTCCGCAACGTGATTGCTTTCGTGGAATATGAGTTCTATCCATTGGCTAATCCCAGCGCCGGAAATCTGGCTCGCCTAAAAGAGGAGTTATTCGATCAGGTCGATATCGATCCTGCGAATATCTATTGCCCGGACGGAAGCATGCCGAAAGACGCTATCCTAGATTTCTGTCGCCAGTATGAGGAGACGATCCAATCCGTGGGAGGTATCGATTGCATGTTGCTAGGTATCGGTAACTCCAGCAATATCATGTTCAACGTGGGTGGAACGACGATCAGCTCGCGTACCCGTATGGTCTTGTTGGAAGGCGCTTCCCGCAAGGAGGCTGCCCGTACGTTCCCTTCGCAGGAGAATGTCCCGGCAGGTATCATCACGATGGGTATCTCTACGATGATGAACGCCCGCAGCGTGATCTTGATGGCTTGGGGCGAGGATAAGGCTAGCATTGTCGCTAAGACCGTTGAAGGCAAGGTTAGCGATGCCGTTCCTTCCAGCTATTTGCAGAATCATCCGAACGCCAAGGTCGTGATCGATCTTTCAGCCGCTTACGACTTGACTCGTATCAGTCATCCTTGGTTGGTGACTAGCTGCGAGTGGGATAATAAGTTGATCCGCCGTGCGATCGTTTGGTTGTGTCAGTTGACGGACAAACCGATCTTGAAATTGACAAACAAGGATTATAGCGAGCACGGATTGGGTGAGTTGTTAGCCCTGTATGGTTCGGCGTATAATGTAAATATCAAGATATTCAATGATATCCAGCATACGATTACCGGATGGCCGGGTGGTAAACCGAACGCCGACGATTCCAATCGTCCGGAGCGTGCTAACCCGTATCCAAAGAAAGTGATCGTATTCAGTCCGCACCCGGATGATGACGTGATCTCCATGGGCGGTACCTTGCGCCGTTTGTGCGACCAACATCATGATGTGCATGTGGCTTACGAGACTTCCGGTAATATTGCCGTAGGCGACGAGGAGGTAATCCGTTATTGCGAGTATTTGCGTGATGTATGTGAGAAATACTCTCCCGACTCGGCCGTGAAGGATAAAGCGAACGAGATCATCAACTACCTGCGTTACGAGAAGGTGGAGAACGGCGAGCCGGAGAGAAAGGATGTCCTCTTTATGAAAGGAACGATCCGTCGTGAGGAAGCCCGTCACGGTTGCCGCTACTCGGGCGTGAAGGACGATCATGTTCATTTCTTGGATCTTCCGTTCTACGAGACCGGATTAGTGAAAAAGAATGATTTGAGTGAGGCCGACAAGGATATCGTAAAGGCGCTGTTGCTCGAGATCAAGCCGGATCAAATGTTTGTCGCCGGTGACTTGGCTGACCCGCACGGAACTCACAAGGTTTGTCTGGATGCCGTACTGGCCGCTATCGACGAGGTGAAAGACGAGGAATGGATGAAGAACTGCCGTGTATGGATGTATCGCGGCGCATGGGCAGAATGGGAAATGGACCATATCGAGATGGCCGTACCTATCAGTCCGGAGGAGTTGCGCTTCAAACGTAACGCTATCTTGAAGCATCAATCGCAGGCCGAGAGCGCTCCGTATCTGGGTGACGACGAGCGTTTGTTCTGGCAGCGTGCCGAAGATCGCAACCGTGCTACCGCGGAGTTGTATCGTCAATTAGGTTTGGCTTCTTATGAGGCGATCGAGGCGTTTGTACAATATATCCCGTTGAGATAATATCTAGCGATAGAATAATCTGAAAGCCCTATCTGATTAAGTTCGGATAGGGCTTTTTGTTTTTGTGTTATTTTTTTCGTGTGGGCGTAAGTAGATCTGTTTCTATGATCGTATATAGATAAAGGAGAAGCCTTGAATTGTCTAATATAATACAAGAAATGTCCACATTGAGCATGAAAGACTATATTATTAAGAACCATGAGTTAGATAAATTTAAATTATTATATCTGGAGAATGCCCCCAGACTGATCTTTTATGCCTCGAAATATGTGGATAGCGATACGGCGGAAGATTTAGTGCATGATATATTCATCAAGATCTGGCAAAAGAAAGAGATTTATTCCGTGGAAGAAGGCTTGAAGACATACCTATTCCGTTCCGTTCAAAATGCTTGCCTCGATTACCTAAAGCATAAATCAATAGAAATGACTTATGCGGATGAGGTTGCTCGTAGACTAAAGATAGAGGAGATAGGTTATTATAATCAGTCGGATGCGGCGGAGCTGGAGAAAGAGCGTCTGGACTCCGTTTACCGGGAAATAGCCAAGTTACCGGACAGATGCCGAGAGGTTTTTACGTTGGCTTATGTGGACGGGAAGAAATCAGTGGAGATCGCAGGAATGCTAAATATCTCTCAACGTACGGTAGAGGCGCAACTCTATAAAGGATTGAAGATCATACGGAATGTGTTGGCGCTTCTGGCACTGGTTTTATTTTTTAGATGAAAATACGGTAGAATACGTAAGTAAAAAGAGGAAACCGGTCGTATATATTATAAATGAAACAGAAAATGGAATCTAATAATTCGATAGAAGAACTGATCATACGCTATTTGCAGAACGAGATTCAAGAGGATGAACTTCGGGTGTTGGATGCTTGGATTCATGAGAGTGACGCTAATAAAGCCCACTTCTTTGAGCTTAAGGGGCTTTTTGACACTCGGAAAGAAGTGGCGTTCTTGAACCATTATTCCGTGGAGCGTAGTTGGGAGCGAATGGCTGGAAAGCTGGATGCGATCTCTGGCGTATCTGTGAAATCCAAGGTCCTTGGCAAACAGTTCTGGCTTTCATTCTTGAGATATGCGGCGATTATCGTAATCGCTATGGGAGTAGGTGTGGGTATGAATCAATGGATAAGCAATCGTTTATATGCCGGCGATATGGAATATAACGAGATCGTAGTGGAAAAAGGCGGACGTGCGAACACGCTATTGCTATCCGACGGCAGTAAGATCATACTCAATGCCTCCACCCGTTTTAAATACCCCACCTCTTTTAATGGAGATGAGCGTGTGGTTCATCTGGAGGGTGAGGCCTATTTCGAGGTTGCGAAGAATCATTCGAAACCTTTCATCGTAAAACTAAAGAACCAACAAATCACGGTACTCGGAACCTCATTCAATATACAGGCTTTCAACGATGATCGCTTTAGCGTCACCACCTTATTAAGTGGTAGTATCCTGTTGGAATCTTTTGACGCTCAAGGACGGAAAATGAGTAGCATGAAGCTAAAGCCGAATCAACAAGCCCGGTCGGATAACCGGACCGGCTCTATTTTCTTGTCAGAGACAGATGCCTCGATCTCGAACGCTTGGGTAGGAGGGAAATATCGTTTCAAGGATGAGACCTTAGTCTCTATCGTAAAACGTCTGGAGAATTACTATGGGGTAAATATCCGCTTGGCGCATGACAGTCTGCGGAACATCCGCTACACGGGAACCTTCTCTTTGGATCAAGGTATACAAGAGGTGTTGGATATTATTAACTCGGAGAAACAATTCACTTTCATGAAAGACGGAAAAGATATTCTGATATCGGCGAGAAGCAAATAACAAAATAATAGATGTATAACCTTAAACATTGGAATTGCCTATGACAAATACTTGATCACAAAAAAAGAATCGGGACTGACACCACTCACCCCCGATCCTTATTCGTTCTTAATTTATGAATCACCTTTCTCGCCAGTCCGCTGAAACCGTGCGATCGAGGTAAGTCCTTAATAAAAAAACATTTACAAATTTATGGAAAAAGTTTGGAATAGTGATGATCTATTACCTAAAAAATTTAAATCAATCATGAAGATCACATTGCTTTTTTTAATACTGGGTATATTGCATGTCTCGGCGGATACCTATGCGCAAAAAGCTCAAGTTACGGTAGAAGTAAAGAACGGGACGTTCTATGATGTCGTCTCGGAGATTGAGAAACAGACCGAGTTCATGTTTTTCTATAAGAGCGAGGATATCGATAATAGTAAGCAGGTGGATATACAGGTGAAGAATCGCCAAGTCACCGACGTGTTGAATGAGTTGTTGAAAAACACGAACTTGACCTACCGCATATCAGGTAAGCACATCACGATCTTGAAGAAAGACGCCGTACAGCAACAAAAGAAAAAGATCTCCGGTACCGTTACGGATCCGGATGGCATACCGGTTATTGGGGCCAATGTTGTGATTAAGGGTACGACGGTCGGTACCGTTACGGATCTGGATGGAAAGTTTAGCTTGGATGCGGCTAATAACGATATCCTGTCATTTTCCTATATCGGCTATGCGGAGCAAGAGATCGAGGTAGGGAATCGTACACTGTTTAACGTGAAGTTGGCCGAGGATTATAAAGCGCTTGAAGAGGTCGTCGTCGTTGGATATGGTACGATGTTGAAACGAAACTTGTCAACTTCAGTGGGTTCCGTAGACTCGGAGAAGTTATTGGAGCGTCCGAATGCCACGAACGTATTCCAAGGATTGGCCGGAAAGGTAGCGGGTGTTAATATCGCTTTGAATTCTGGTGCGCCGGGTGGTAGCCCTGCGATAAAAATCCGTGGTATCGGTTCTTTGAATTCTTCCAATACACCGCTATATGTGGTCGATGGTGTGGTTGGCGTGGATCCGGACCAGATTGATCCGAATATAGTTCAGTCTATCGATATCTTGAAAGACGCTACTTCCTCTTCTATTTATGGTGCGAGAGGTGCGAATGGTGTTGTGGTGATAACAACGAAGGAAGGTAAGAAAAATACAACGAATATCTCGTATAATACCGTTTTGTCTGCCGGAACGTTAGCTCGTAAAGTCGATGTCTTAAATGCGGAAGAGGCTTTGGATGTATTCAAGCGTGCTTATGAGGCTCAACCGGGACGTATCGCTCCCCATCTGGATCCGAGCAATATGTTTACGCATAAGAATGACCTGTTCAATCCGGACGGGACTCCGAAATATGATACGGACTGGCAGGATGCCGTAACCCGTACGGCTTTTTCTCATCAGCATTCACTTAGTTTCTCCGGAGGAAGCGATAAGCTGACCGCTGTGGCGAATGTAAGTTATAAAGATAATCAGGGTATTATGTTGGAGACTTATAAACGTCAGTTGAATGCGTTTATCAATGTAGGATGGGATTTGAAAGAATGGTTCCATTTACAGGCCATGTTGAATGTAGGATCTAGTAATGCCCGAAACTCGGAGAATGCGATCTCTCGGTATACATTGGAAGCATTGCCGTTCCTTCCTATCCAATATGAGGATGGTACCTATTCCCGTAAGGGGGATTATCCCGGTGCGGAAGATACGGAGAACCCCGTGAGGATTTTAAAGGAGCGTAAGAATATCGATAAGAATCAGTACACGTTGGCTAATGTGATCGGTACGTTTAAAATTACCTCTTGGCTAAAGTTAACGACTAGCTTCAGCCGTCAAGATGGTTCTTATATCAATTCATCTTATAACCCGAGTACCTTATTCGGCTATGGAGATACTCAAAAAGGTAAGGCGGAGAAAACGCATAAGAATACGATGTCGTGGACGAATGAGGACTACTTGACTTTTGATAAAAGCTGGAATAAGCATAACTTGAATGTCGTAGCGGGAGCCAGTTGGTATTACTCAAAAACAGAGAAAAGCGAGCTAGGGGCCGAGAATTTCTTCGATGATTATTTTGAGTACAATAATATGGGAGTCGGTACCGTACGTTCTAAGGTTGGCTCAGACTATACGGATAATAAGATGAATTCTTACTATGCCCGTATCAACTATAATTTTGACAATCGTTACTTATTGGGCGCTTCTTTCCGTGAGGATGGTTCTTCTCGTTTTGGCTTGAATAACCAATATGGTTTCTTTCCTTCATTCTCGGCCGCTTGGCGTGTATCCAATGAGAATTTCTTCGAGAACGCAAAAAAGGTGATTGATGATATGAAAGTCCGTTTGAGCTACGGTACGGTGGGTAACGCAGAAATCGGTGATTATGCGTCTATGGCACGTTATGAGAATAAACGCCTTCCTTTTGGCAAGGATATGACGACGATCGTTACGTTGAAAAGTATGGCAAATCCGGATTTACGCTGGGAGAAATCCAGACAACTTGACGCGGGTATCGATTTGAGTTTCTTTAATGGGCGTATCGAGTTTATGGCGGATTATTATCATAAGATTACGACTGATTTATTGTATGAGCTACAATTGCCTTCTAACTCGGGATATGAGAAGACTATGACAAATTTGGGTAAGATCCGTAATCAAGGTCTTGAGATGAGCTTGAATACACGCAATATCCAAAGCCGTGATTTCTTATGGACTACCTCTTGGAATTATACGATGAACCGCTCGATGGTACTGGATATAAATGATAATATTATCGGTAAGTGGGGAGGACGCATTGAAGAGGGACATCCTTTAAATGCTCTTTACGGCTATGTTCGCCTAGGTACATGGGGTACTGATGAGGCGGAAGAAGCCGCTAAGTATAATAAGAAACCCGGCGATATCAAGTATTGGGACAAGAATGGTAATGGAATGAAGGATGGCGAAGACCAAGACTATATCGGAAATGGCGCTCCTAAATTCGAGATGAATATGACAAATACATTCTCGTGGAAAGGCTTCACGTTTATGTTTGATTTGCAATGGGTATATGGTAATAAGTTGATTAACTTCACTCGCCAGTTGATGGGTAACCGTGTGACATTCTCCAATGCTTATGCGGACATTCCGGTGAACGCTTGGACGCCGGAAAACCAAAACACGATGGTGCCTAGCTTGCGCCTTCCGGGAGATGGATATGAGAATGACGTAGATTCTTGGAGTTGTGAGCCGGGTTCGTTCTTGCGTTTACGTAATATCGGCTTGAAATATGACTTTAGTTCCCGTATGCTTTCTGCCGCTCACATCAAGAGTTTATCCTTGGGATTCAATGTGGAGAATGCGTTCTTGATTACGAACTATTCTGGTAGTGATCCGGAGGTAACGAGTTATGATGCCGTATTTGAGCAGGGAGTGGATTTTTATACCTATCCCAAACCTCGTACGTACTCATTTACTTTAGGTGTTAATTTCTAATTATTTAATCTTTACTTCGTAAAAAACTAAGATATGAAAAATAAAGCGCATGTATGGATGTGTGGCTTGCTTTCTGCGACAATGGCTTTTACATCCTGTACGAATTTTTTAGAGGAAGACCCGAAAACCTTCTTGAGTCCTTCTGAATATTATACGACAGAGAACCAGATAAAGGCGGCTGTGGATGGCACTTATGACGGGCTTGATGATCTGTTGAGTTCCGACCTCGAGATTGCTACAGTTCACCTTTTTAACTTGGAATACCTTGTAGGTACTAGTTATCGTCCTCGTGCGGCCGGTAATGAGCAGAACCAGTTCTTATTGCTTTCCGGTTTGGAAGAGAGTAACGGCATTATTCGTAACTTCTGGAAGGCTACTTTCTTTCCTTTGGAAAACTGTAATAGCGTGATTCAAAATGTTTCCGCTACGGATATTATTAGCGAGAGCCAGAAAGCGAAGTATCTGGGAGAGGCTTATTTCTTGCGGGCATATTACTATTTCCAAGGGGTACAATTATTCGGGGATATCCCGTTGAAGACGGAACCTACGGTAGACCTGAATACGGTGAAGATCCCAAGGTCTCCTAAGGAGGATATTTATAACCAGATCGTGGAAGACTTGAAAAAGGCGGAGCAGTCCGGGCTGGATTGGAGTGATAAAACAGGCCATGTCTCTATGGGAGCGATCAAGACCCTTTTAGCTAAGGTTTATTTGACAATGGCAGGTTATCCGCTTCAAAAAGGAAATGAGTATTATCAATTGGCTTACGAGAAAGCCAAGGAGGTTATTGATAGTGGAGCCTTTAGCTTGTTCGCTGATTATAAGGATTTGCGTGCGTCAGAGAACGAAAATAGTGGTGAGCATATTTTTATGATCCAGCGTGAGGCGCAAGATGCCGGGGCTCCTTTCCATTTTGGCCTTTTGCCTTATCCGGAACAACCGATTTCCATTACTCCGGCTTATGGGGGTGGTTTGGCTCCTCGTAAAGAGTTTTATGAAAGTTATGATGACCAAGATATTCGTAAACGGAATGAGGAGTTTTTCTATACTTCTAAACCCAAATATGGTGATCCGGAGACAACGATTACTTTGGATGTTCCTTATTTATGCAAATATTGGGATGAGAATGCCGAATCTACAGGAAAGAGCGGGGCGAATATTCCGGTTTACCGTTATGCGGACGTTCTATTAATGTGTGCGGAGGCAAAAGCTACCTTGGATGGTGGATCTACTTCCGACGCTATAGCTGTGGATGCTTATTTCCAAGTTCGTCACCGTGCGTTGCCCAATGAGGCGAGACCGACTTCAATCACGGTTGATCAAGTATTGAAAGAGCGTGCGTGGGAACTCTGTTATGAGTTTACAGGATGGTATGATATGTTGCGTACTCACCGTGCGTTTGATCCGGTATCGAAGCAAATGGTTGATTTATTCGGCTATCAGGCGGTTAATCATACGTATCCGTTTAAAGAATCGGATTTGGTTTTCCCGGTACCTTTGCGTGAGAAAGAACTGAACCCTCTGCTCGGTGAGGATGTCGTTCGCTAAAAGTAAGCGAGCGATTCTCTAGACTAGAGGTGTGTGGGAGGATATTACTATCCGTAGTAATCCGGATTATTATCCATGATAAATACGATTACTATTGATAGTAATATTTTTTAACACGGTATATATTATTCATCACAAAAAATTAGAGAAGAGAGAAATAGAGATGAAAAGATATGTTTTGTTTGTCTGTTTGTTTTTATCAAGCCTTGCTGGAGTATATGCTCAGTCGATAGCTCCGTTTCAGAAAGGAGATCGGATCGCTTTCGTGGGAAACAGCATTACTTGCGGTGGTCATTATCATTCATATATCTGGCTATACTATATGACCCGTTTCCCGGATCAACGCATCGATATCTTTAACGAGGGAGTAGGTGGGGATGTAGCCGAGATGATTTACCAGCGGTTGGATAAGGTTTTCGAACATGAGCCTACGGTGGTGACGCTATCTTTTGGCATGAACGATGTCGGCTATATGGATTTTCGGAAGCCGGGGGCGGATACGATCGCCCGGAACCGGGTAGAGAAAGCTTGCCGGGATTATGCCTTTATCGAGGAGGTCTATAAGAAGTATCCGGAGGTGAGGAAAATCTTGATCGGAAGCTCTCCTTATGACGAGACTTCTCGTTTCAATAAGGTCGCTTTCCCGGGGAAGAATACGCCGATCTTGGAGATCGTGGATTTCCTGAATGCCCGGGCCCGGGAGAATCAATGGGGATTCGTGGATTTTAACCGCCCGATGGTAGCGATCAACCAATGGGAGCAAGCGGAGGATTCCATGTATACCTTATGCGGGAAGGATCGTATACATCCCTCTACGGACGGGCATCTGGTCATGGCTTATCTCTTCTTGAAGGCGCAAGGTCTGGCCGGTAAGCCGGTAGCCGATATCCGGATAGACGGAGCGGGGAAAAAGGTGACTCGCTCGGATAATTGCCGTGTCTCGGATTTGTCTGTTTCCTCGGATAACCTTACTTTTACGTACGAGGCGAAATCGCTTCCGTATCCTATCGATACCTCTTATTATGATAATGAGAAACATACGCAGGCAGATGCCTTGAGTGTTATCCCTTTTATGGATGAGATGAATTATGAGGGATTGTCCGTGAGCGGTTTGTCGGATGGATATTACGGGTTGACGATCGGTGGGGAGTTTATCGGTCGTTTTACGGCGAGGGAGTTGGAGCGAGGCATCAATATGACTCTTCTTCAGAATACCCCGCAGTATAAACAAGCGATGAAGATCCGCCAGATGAACGAGGAACGCTGGTTGAAAGAGCGTAAGATGCGTGAATTTTATTGGGTGGAATATAACTTGATGCGGAAGACGGGCATGCTTTGGGCCTGCAACGAGGCTGCCGTGGACACCTTGCGCAAATACCGTCCCCACGACATCTTCTTGCAATGGAACGGCGACCTTTGGCTACAATACATGCACAAGGGGATTCGTGAGGATTGCGTGAATGAGCAACAGGATCTGGTTAACCGGATCTATGAGCAAAATAAACCAATCCCCTTGCGAATAGAGATCAAGAAATTTACAGACTTGTAGAGACGGGGCGTGCCCCGTCTCCCACCGACTGGAAGTATTCTAAATGTGAATTAATAGTACATATTATATGAAAAAGAAACTAGCGATATTCGTATTAAGCCAATTCTTGTTGGCCGGTTGGGCAGATGCCCAACAAGCCTATTTCATCGATGGCTATCATGGCGGTATCTACGGGCATTACCCGGTGGGGCAGACCGCCTTTATCGCCCAGAAATTAAGGCAGAATCCCAACTGGAATATCAATATCGAGATCGAGCCTGAATCATGGGAAGTCGTACGGCAACGAGACCCCGAAGGTTACGAGGCTTTCAAGCGCTTATTTAAGGATCAATCCGTGGAGAGCGGGCGGATCGAGTACGTAAACCCGACCTATGCCCAAAGTTATTTCTTCGGGACATCCGGCGAGAGCGCTATCCGCCAATTCGAATATGGAATACGGCTGATCCGGAAACATTTCCCCGAGGCGGTATTCACCACCTATTCGGCGGAGGAGCCTTGCTTTACCAGTTGCCTGCCCTATATATTGAAGTCATTCGGCTTCTCGTATGCCTCTACTAAGAACCCGAATACGATGTGGGGTGGCTACGTAAGCGCCTACGGAGGTGAGTTGGTGAATTGGGTAGGGCCGGATGGTACGAGACTTACCACCGTCCCCCGTTACGCCTGCGAGGATTTACAACCCGGCTCTTGCTGGCAATCCATCTCGTGGTTCAATACGGAGGACTACATCCATAAATGCTTGGATGCCGGTATCCAGCACCCGGTCGGCATGTGTATCCAAGATGCCTCATGGAGCCATGGTTGGGATAAAGGCCCTTGGCTGGGACAGGATACGACGGGCTATTATACGCCGACCGCCTATAAGACTTGGCGGAATTACATCCAAGACTGTTCCGTCGGGACTACTCAGGATGATTGGCATTTCTCGCAAGAGGATGTCCTAGGTGGCTTGATGTGGGGAACGCAGGTCATGCAGCGTTTGGCCGGAGAGGTACGGGTAGCCGAGAACGCTATCGTGCGTGCGGAGAAAATGGCGGCTTACGCTCGCTTATACAAAGGCATGGAATGGCCGACCGAACGTATCGATGAGGGATGGCGCACGCTTTTATTGTCGCAGCATCATGATTGCTGGATCGTTCCTTACAATCAACTACAAGGGAAAAAGACATGGGCGGAGACGGTTACGGATTGGACTGGGGTGACCATTCAAAACAGCCGTCAGATAATTGATAACGCCTTGTCCTTATTGAAAGAAAAGGAAGGTGAATCCACGGTGTACGTATATAATACCTTGGCTACCGACCGGAATGAATTGGTGGCGGTGGAAGTTCCCGCCTCATGGAGAAACTCAGATTGGGTGGTTCTTGATAAGCGAGGGAAGAAACAGCCGGCTCAATGGCTGACGGAAGACGGCGTTTCAAAACTCTTGTTTCGTGCGCAAGTCCCCTCTGCCGGTTATGCCTCTTATGCGATCCGGAAGGCAGAGGATAAACAGTCCGGAACCTTGAAGGCTGAGAGACAGAAAGACGGTACGTTTCGCATGGAAAGTGATTTATACACCTTGGTGCTAAACCCCTCTAAAGGAGGTGTAATAGAAAGCTTGAAAGCGAAAGCCGTACGAGGCAAGGAATTCGTGGATAACCGGAATGAACGTGGGTTCAATGAGCTTCGGGGATATTTTATCGATGAGGGTGGTTTCCTTTCCAGTATGGATCAACCGGCTGAGGTGAGCGTGTTGGAGCAAGGGCCCTTATTCGTGAAGGTAGCTGTGAAAGGCAAGATTGGAAAGTATTCATTTACCCAAACGATCCGGTTAACGCAGGGAGAGCCTCGCATCGATATGAGTGTTAAGCTGGATTGGATAGGAAGCCCTCGTATTGGTGAGCCGGGTATCGAATTCCGTGCGGATAATCCTCGTAAGTCATTCTATGACGACCGTTACAAACTTCTGGTATATCTGCCTATCCAGATCGCCAACCAACAGATTTATAAGGATGCTCCGTTCGATGTTTGCGAGAGCCGGTTGGAGAATACCTTTTTCAATCGTTGGGATAGCATCAAGCATAATATCATCTTGAATTGGGTGGATGTAGCGAGCAAGGATAACTCTTGCGGTCTGTCATTATTCACGGATCATACGACCAGCTATGCGCATGGTAAGGATTTCCCATTGGCCTTGAACGTACAATACGCCGGTAAAGGCTTGTGGGGCCGGGATTATATCATAGACCGTCCGACCGAGATCTCGTATGCCTTGATCCCTCATGCCGGAACTTGGGAGAAAAGCCGTATTTGGACACAAAGCGAACGACGCAATGAGCCTTTGGTCGCAACCTTGGACGGCGATGCTACCTTGACATCCGGTTCCCTTTTCCGGATAGAGAATAATGCCTACGAGTTGGTCTCCATGGTCTATAAAGGTAATGACCTTTACATCCGCCTATTCAATGCCCAAAGCGATGCCTCCCCTAAAACGATAACCTTCCAAGGACAAGACGTGAAAGCGAGCTTGGTGGAATTGGATAACCGTCTGGTTGAGGACTTAACCGTCACCGAGAAGAAAGGCGCCAGTTCAATGCGTCTCTCTATCCCTCGTTACGGGATAAGGACATTAAAAGTAAGCTGTAAGAATATCTAATGTAGAGACGGGGCATGCCCCGTCTCTCTTTATCCCTAATTAATCCCCGTTTCTCTTGCCTCTTTCGGTGGAAAGATGTTATTTTGCATCCCGAATTAAAAGAATAGGCGTTATGTTGAAATTCTTCAAGACATGGACACTCCCTATCTCCATGTTAGCGGGTGCGATAGGGTATTTTGTTTTCGCCAATGTTACTTTTCTGGAGCCTACAAAGCCGTTCATGTACACTTTAATAGCGTATCTGACGCCCTTTTTGATTTTTGCGCAGTTGCTCTTAACCTTCTGTAAGATCTCTGTCCGGGAATTGATGCCCAGCCCTTGGCATGGTTGGCTATTGCTTATCCAAGCGGTTTCCAGTTTGGTGCTTGCCGCCTTATTGCTCTGGCTGCCAATGAGAGAGGAATACCGGGATGT
The DNA here is from genome assembly GCF_001915675.1 of Parabacteroides sp. merdae-related_45_40. NCBI lineage: Bacteria > Pseudomonadati > Bacteroidota > Bacteroidia > Bacteroidales > Tannerellaceae > Parabacteroides > Parabacteroides sp. merdae-related_45_40. The sequence goes on from NZ_MNQY01000029.1 coordinate 101,339, forward strand.
GTTCGAGGGAGCGATGGTCTGCCTGATTTGCCCAACCGCTACGGCGGCCGCCGTGATTACGGGTAAATTAGGGGGAAGCGCCTCTAGTCTGACTACTTATACCTTATTATCGAATCTATTGGCAGCGATTGTCGTGCCGCTGGTCTTCCCATTAGTGGAACCGCATGCCGAGATTACTTTCTTCGCCGCATTCTTGAAGATCTTGGGAAAAGTCTTTCCATTGCTGTTATTCCCGTTTTTCCTCGCTTTGTTCTTGCGTAGATTCATACCACCTATCCATCGCTTCCTTGCGGGGCTTCGAGACATGGCCTTTTACCTCTGGGCCGTCGCTCTAGCTATCGTGACCGGGCAGACCGTGAAATCCTTGGTCAATAGCGAGGCGGAGATTTATGTAGAAATCCTGATCGCTTTAGGCGGCTTGATAACCTGTATCGCGCAGTTTTATTGGGGAAAGCGCATCGGCAAGAAATACAATGACCGTATTAGCGCCGGACAAGCCTTGGGACAAAAAAATACCGTGTTAGCTATCTGGATGTCTTACACCTATTTGAACCCCTTGTCTTCTGTTGGCCCGGGAAGCTATGTACTGTGGCAAAATATTTTTAACAGTTATCAGCTGTGGAAAAAGAGAAATAAAGAATTGGAAAATTAAATATCGATAGCTGATATATAATAATTTGACCACAGAATATTTTCGTCTTCTTTTTTGCGTATTCACTATTTTTTCTATAAATTGCCACTGTTTATCAGTGAGGTTGGTTGAATATTGTTCCATAACTTAATGTTTTAGTAACCACTAGGTTTTAAATAATATATCGGTTAATTAACTGATATTCAATATGATATATAATTATATAGTAATTGTTTTAATTCATTTTTAAACAGTTTCTTAATGTCTGAAACGATTGTTGACTTGAATTTTCTTGAGGCTGGAGTTCAATGTTTCCCAATGTATCACTATGAGGAACGTAAAATTGAGAGTAAAACTTTGTTTGATGATGCCGAGGACACCATTCAGAATAATTATATTCGTCGTGATGCCATCTCCGATTTCATTTCAGAACGTTGTCGCAAAGCCTACGGTCCACATGTGAGTAAAGAAGATATTTTTTACTATGTTTACGGCATTCTGCACAGCACGGAATATCGCACCGCCTTTGCCGCCGACCTTAAAAAGATGTTGCCCCGTATTCCATTAGTGGATGAAGCCCTTGATTTTTGGAGTTTTAGCAAAGCAGGAAGAAACTTAGCGGAATTGCATTTGAACTATGAGAATCGTCCTTCGGCAACCGGAGTCATTGTGACCTATAATACCATTCCGCAGAGCGAAATAGAAAAAGTAATGCAATCAGGCGAGATGGAGACAATCAATTATCAAGTTGAAAAGATGCGCTTTCCCTCCAAAACGGATAAAAGCAAAATTATATACAACAGCCAGATAACGATTGAAAATATACCAGCCACAGCTTATGAATACATAGTAAATGGCAAAAGTGCTATCGAATGGATTATGGAGCGTTATGCCGTCATCACTCACAAAGATAGCGGCATCACTAATAATCCTAATGACTGGGCAACGGAACATGACAATCCCCGCTATATATTGGATTTGCTCCTCAGCGTTATTTTATTAAGTATAGAGATGATGGAGATAGTGAATGGATTACCGAAATTAACCTTTTAAATATGGCAAAAGAACGTTCAGCAATAGCAACAATCAAAGGATATTATTATCAATTTGACTATTTTATCCTTCAGTTACTAAAATGCAATAATGAAACTGATTCCATTTGTATTGAAGGCATCGAGGATGTTGATTTAAAAACAGTTGATGAAAGTACTGCTATTCAATGCAAATATTATGCAGGAACAGAATATAATCATTCTGTTATAGCTCAACCATTGCGATATATGTTAGATCATTATCTATCAAAAGCTAATAATGGTATAAAATATAAGATTTATGGGTATTACAAATCAGGTCAAGATAAACTTATATTACCTATTAATATAGAATTTTTTAAAAGTAACTTTATAAGTCTAAAAGCATTTAAAGGTCTTTCGATAGAAGATAAACAAATAATATCATTTTTATCAAATTTGGAGATAGATATTGCAGCAAGAGAGTTTGAACAGCAAGAGACTGATATTTTTAATGAACTAAAAAGACTCTTTAGCTGTAATGATTTTGAAGCAGAATACTTTTATTACAATAATTCATTAAGAATAGTAAAAGAATTATCGATAAATCCGGATATTTCTCAAAGAAGAATAACAAAACGTGAATTTATTGATAAAATCAATAGTAAGGATATATTTTTCAACCAGTGGTTCTTGATAAAAAAAAGCATCAAAGAATATTGCTTAATGATTAAAAGAGAATATTTTTCTCCTTTAAATTTATCTCCTTTTGAACGTTTTTTTGTTATAGAGTGCGACTCGATAATTTCTGATACAGAAATAAAATCTTTACTAATCCAAATTGGAAATAAATATTCAAAAATAGAAGCAAAAAATCCAAGTCCATTCTGCCCTTATGTATATCTATATGGTTTACCTGAGAATAGATTGAAAAATATTTTAAAAAGTTTACATGATGACAACTTTATTTTTATAGATGGCTACGATTATAAAGATGCTGAATTTTCAGTCAATTCAATTGTTAAAAAGGCTACTTGTTACAATGGATTAAAACTTAAAATCTTGTACAATAAGGAAGATTTAGATTCTGTAATAGATAGTATACAAAAGACTCGAAAGATTTATCAATTTTATACAAGAATACCTTTTTATGAAAATACGAACCATGAACATATCAAGATATTAGTTGAACAAACAATTCATATCAATAAAATAATATAATTATTATGGTAGAACAAGAAAAAATTAATGCAGAAGTAATATCTGTATTTCCCAATAAAGTAAAAATATCAGTAGATAAATTAGAAGATTTCTGTTTAGCAGAAGAAAAGCTTAAAGTTGGTTCATATTTAAGAATCGCAGACAATGATAATGCTGTGTTAATTGCCATTATTGAGAACTTTTCCATTGAAGTTGGAGCAGATAAGGAAGGAAATGCAACAAGAAAGTATATTCTTGAAGCTAATCCCTTAGGATTGATTCGTGGTGACAAGTTTGAGCGTGGTGGAGATACAATAGCTATTCCACCTAAAAAAGTTGAGCCTGCTAAGAAAGAAGAAATTTCTAAAATTTATGAAGAATCTCTTGAGGCAAAAGACAAGTTCACTTTCTCTAAACTTTCTACAAATAAAGATATTTCGGTTCCTGTAAATGGTAATAAGTTTTTCAATAAGCATATTGCCATCGTAGGATCAACAGGTTCAGGGAAATCCCATACTGTAGCGAAACTAATTCAAAGTGCTACACATGAAAAAACAGGAGAATATTCTGGTTTGAATAATTCTCATATTATAATATTTGATATTCATTCAGAATACAAATCAGCATTTCCAGATGCAAACTTTATTGATATCAATAATCTTATACTCCCATATTGGCTTCTTAATGGGGATGAATTGGAAGAGCTTTTTTTAGAATCAGGAGATTTTAATAATTACAATCAGGCTTCTTTGTTACAAAAAGTGATAACTGAAAACAAGAAAAAATATAATTCAGAACTAGAAAATATATCTTTTGATACACCCGTGAAATTTATTTTAAATGAAGTAATCACTTGTTTGTCAAATCTTTCTAGAGAAACGAAGGATTATAAAAAGACAAATGAAATAGCAATAAAAGAAGCGCATCAGTGTTTTAATGATGAGTCAGCTAAAATTAATCATTACTTTACGAAAATATATACATTTGAAGAGCCAAAGAGCCAAAATTATTCAAAGGGTACGTACGCAGACGGAAGCATTGACAAATTTATCTCTAGAATAAAAAGTAAAGTTAATGATAAAAGATTAAATTTTCTTTTAGGTGAAATCACAGAAGACGTTACATTCGAAGATACTTTAAAGCATTTAATTGCTTATGAGGAAACAAAACATTCCAATATCACAATTATAGACTTAAGTGGGGTTCCATTTGATGTGTTAAGTATTACCGTTTCTTTGATTTCAAGGATAATATTTGAATATGGTTATTTTTATAAACGACTAAGATGCTCAAAGAATGGTGAGGAAAGAATTAATAACGATGTCCCTATCTTACTTGTGTATGAAGAAGCTCACAAATATGTTCCCAATAGTGATTTGGCAAAATATCGGTCATCTAAACACTCCATTGAAAGAATAGCAAAAGAGGGACGTAAATATGGTGTATCTTTACTCTTAGCTAGTCAGAGACCTTCTGAAATATCAGAAACAATATTTTCTCAGTGTAACAATTTTTTAGCCATGCGATTAACAAATCCAAACGATCAAAATTATGTAAAGAGACTGTTGCCGGATACACTTGGAAATCTTATTGATAAAATGCCGACACTCAAAGCCGGAGAGTGTATATTAATAGGTGAATCAGTTATACTACCTTCAATAGTTCAAATAGATCGTTGTAGCCCAGAACCATCGTCAAATGATATCCCTTATTGGAAATTATGGAAAGAGGAATGGAAAGATCTCAAAATAGATGAGATAAAAAAAGAATGGTATAAATAATAATAAATGAAAATAATCCATACCGCAGATTGGCATTTAGGGCAAACGTTTTTTGAATATGACCGTAAAGGTGAACATACTCTATTTTTGACGTGGCTTCGAGAGCAAGTGAAAGTTCACGAGGTGGATGGGTTGTTTATTGCCGGAGATTTGTTTGATATCCCAAACCTATCGGCTGAAAGGAGTGCAAGTGATGTACAGAGAACTTTTTGATATACTACCTATGCCGGACAAAAGTAAACCTTTCATTGTAATGTGGTATTTGCAGGCTACGTGTTCGAAGATTTTGGAAAAGAACCGTGCCGAACGCACTATTATCGGAAGGTTAGAGTGTTTTTCGTCTGAAGTATTCGACGAAAAGATTGCATACACGGCACTCGGACATTTGCACCGTACCCAAAGGGTGTTAAGGCATGAGAATGCCCGATATGCTGGTGCTCCGTTACCGATGTTATTTGTTGAAAAAAATAACAAAGAAGGTGTTACTGAAGAAAATATAATAGATTAGCATTGAAAAGATTCATGATATGGCAAAAGAAATAAGAATAAATGATAACGAGTACGCTCAAATATTGCAGCAGGCGGTTTCTGAGATTCAAACTGCTCGCACGACCGTTGCTCGGCAAGTAAACACTACCGTCAATTCTGTATATTGGAATATCGGGAAGTTACTCTTTGATAGAAATTTAGAGAGTGGATATGGTAGTGGCGTGGTTAAACGATTGTCAGTGGACTTGAAAGAACAGTTTCCGGATATGGGATTGTCTCCTCGTAACCTTTGGAATATGAAACGCCTATACGAGCGTTATTATCAAGAAGATACAAAACTGCTACAAGCTGTGGCAGTTTTACCTTGGGGACATAATTTACTACTGTTGGATAAGTCGTTGTCAGCTAATGAAGCCTTATTCTACGCAGAAGAGTGCTTGCAAAAAGGTTGGTCGAGAGATATGCTGCTCAATGCAATAAAGATGAATACCTACGCAGCCCGTCAGACGAAAATCAAAACGAATAACTTTGATGCCGTACTGCCGATGGCGCATGCCGACTATGCTAATGAAGTATTTAAAAGTTCGTACAACTTAGGATTCCTTAGAATAACAGAGCCTGTTAAGGAGTTGGAACTGGAGAAGCGATTAGTATCTAAAATCAAGTCGTTTATACTGGAGTTGGGCAAAGGTTTTTCTTTTATCGGAAACCAATATCGTCTGGAGTATAACAATAAGGAATATGCAGTGGATATGCTCTTTTTTCACAGAGGTTTGAGGTCGCTCGTTGCGATTGAATTGAAGCTCGGGGCCTTCAAGGCAGAGTATGTAGGCAAGATGAATCTCTACCTTTCGCTGCTTGACCGCTTGGAAAAAGGAGAGAATGAGAACCCGTCAATCGGTATCATTCTTTGCGCCGACAAGGACCACTTGGATGTAGAGATTGCTTTGCAAGATATAAACAAGCCGATTGGGGTTGCCGAGTATCAACTGCTGCTGCCCAAAGACGAACTTCAGGCATTACTCATTCAAGAAATTAATTCCATCGAGGAGAGTGGTGATGTAAGCGAGGAGTAGCAACTTTTGTTTTGCTACTCCAAAAACTTTCCTACCTTTGCATTCGAGCTTTATTTCAGAATACCGTATTGGTGGTGAACAGGTGCGATTATTCGCAAGCTGAGGTAGAAGATTGGGCATCTACATTCGATGTTTGTTCACAAGGACTTCCAAAGTAAAGGTATCGTTACGATACTTTTAAACGATATAGAGCGGTATGCGATTACGGCTGGTATCACACGAGTTACATCGGAAGTGAGCCTAACCGCTCGCCTTTTCTTTGAAAAAAAAGATATATAGTAGAAGTGGAACGAAAACGCAAGGCTAATCAGCTTTGTCTTATTAATTTTTGGATGGCAAAAGAGCTTGATAAAGGTGAAAACTTATAAGATTTCAAGGCGAAAAAAAGTAAGTTAACTTTGCGGCCAAGTAAGTTGACTTAAATGATGAAGTAAGTTAACTTACTTTGGGATTGAAGCTTGCTTGTTTTGAATGCGTGTCTTTTATCTATTTTGAAGATATCCTTCTTGCTCATAGATACGACGGTAGCGGTGGATCATCGCTACGAGTGGTTTCAGCCGTTCGTCAATTACTTTCATCTCTTTAAAACGTTCGTACTGTAGGTTGTAAAGGAGGGTGTTTCCCGTTTGAAGACGCGTCTCGATGTCGGAAGGTATAAAGAAGCGGGCCTTAAGACCGAGATGAGTGAAGAATTCAGTGAGGAAAATGTGAATGCCGGCAAGATCGAAATCCCCAAAATGAAGATAGGGATTGGAAATGGCCCGCAACCATGTGCGAAGATCCGAACTCTGGGGATAACGAGAGACAAATAATACCTTGATATTTTTGAACAAATGCCTCATCTGCTCTATATGCTGGAAGTTTTCTCCATTCTCGATACCTACCACCGTAACATCATCCGCCAAGCGGAAATGCGTGAAATCTTCTATAAAGAGAGAGAGTCCCTGCGGAGGGTTGATTAGCAGCGGTTCTCCATACAGCGACGTTTCAATGGGCTGATAACTTTTAACGAGGAATCCGGTAAAACTACGGGTACTTTTCGCCTTAGAACGTGATGTAACTTCTACTTGTCTGGCACGGCTCACCGTTTCGCCACTCTCCATTACCTTGATCCACTCATCCAGCGAGACTTGTATCCCATATCGCTGTGCTAAATAGATAGATAACGCATTTGCGTCTCTCAGTTTGAATTTTCTTCTGCTACCATAGACTTGCTGCCAAATCAAATCCTCGGAGAGCAGTTCTTCTGCCATCTGTTTGGAAAGCCCGGAAGAGGGCACGCTCTCGCCTTGCATCATTTGCGACAGTTTACGGGCATCGCCCAAACGTAAATTCTGTTCTCTATCAATCATGGTTCCTAACATTAATTATCATATTTCAATAATGGCGTAACTTTGGTGTTGGCTCCACTGTCCTTACCCAACAAATATGTGTAGCGATAGCTCTCTACATTATAGGTAGTAGGTGAGGAGTTGATAAGCAAAATGTTGCGACTGTTGGCGAAGTCAAGGATACCCTTCACGTTGGTGGGGTGCAATTTCCCGATCTCATCCATCATGCAATGCAAACGAAACTCTCCAAACTTGTGTGAGGCTTTCTCTTTGAAGACATTGATGAGCATAATGTTCACCATGGCCTTTACCAGGATGTCCGTTCCATCCGAACCTACATTTGATATCTTTTCTACCCATCCCGTATCGTTGTCATTCTCCGTGATGCGGAACTCCAGTTTAAACGTATCGGTGAGCAGCAACCGCTTACGGGACGGTTCATTTTGCAATTCCTTCATGAGGTTGAGCAAATAGCGCACGGCCTGCCTGTTGATGACCTCGCGCAGATCCATTTGCGAGAAGAGGTCTACTTCACCCATATTGAATTCGTTCTCATCGCAAAATTTCTTTATTTCCTTGAGGAGTTGCATCAGTCGGTCGCTGCTGGGTTGTGCACGGAGTTCTATTTTGCGTATCACTCCCGCAAAGTTACGGCGCTCGAAATCCTTGTTGATATTGCCTATGGTACGATGTATCTCACCTTCATTCTGGGTAAGCTCGCCTACCGCTTTGGAGATGCGCTGAATGATGTGTGTATAGCGTTCGCTGATTTGTTTCTGAAAATCGAGGATCTTATTATTATCCACAAACTCGCAGAGGTTGGAGGCAAAATCCAGATAGTCTTCCTCCGTAGACAGATCGGTGCGGAAACTGAACGTGTTCTTGGCCGAGAAGTTGCTTTTAAACAGATTAACCATCCGTTTGAATTCTTCCAATTGTTTCATGCGGCCGGTGATATGGTCTTTCAACTCTTGCACCAACTCTGCGCAACTCTTCCAGGTCTGCCTCTCTTCGGTCACTACTACTTCGGGTGGGCAGAAAGTGGAGTCTTCGTGAAATTTGGCGGCCTGTGCCAAACCTTCCTCCAAGCTTCTCTTTGTTTCGATGCCCTTGCCTAATAAGGCTTGCTGATGTTTTTCTTGTATGTTCAGTTTCTCGCTACGCAAAGTGAAACGTTCTTCAAGCGTGGCCAATTCATCCTCAAGCATCTTCTTTCTACTGCGAAGTTGTGGTTCACGATCAAAAAGTTCCTCTTTGTCCTTTTGATAGCGGATGGTGTCGGGGAAATGTTTCTCGATGTAAGCCAGCTCTTTTTGAATCTGCAGGATGCGTGCGTCATATTTTCCGATGGCTGCCGTGTCGGCGCCTTTTCCGCTAAGCTCCGCTTGTTGGGAAGCCTCCAGTTCTTTACGGCGTTCCAGCGATTGCTGCTTGTGAAGTTTTATTTCTGTCTCGATACTGTTGCGGTAGTTATTCAGTTCCTGTTCCAGCCGGAGCTTCTTCTCTTTGTAACTTTTCTCGCATACCTTAAGACGATGCGCACGATCAGCCTTCAACTTCTTTATCTCTTCCTCGCAAAGCGCCAGTCGATGAGCCGTATCGTTCTGTTTCATCCGGATTTCAACCATACGCTGTTCACGCCAATCGTCCGTCTTCTTTTGCCATGAGGCGGATTGTGCCATGGCGTTCTTGATGAATGCGGGAAGCTGAAGTTGTTCGGATTCTTGCAGACGCTGTCGGTCTGTTATCTCACGCAAGCGCTTGTTGTATTGTTTCTTCAAAGCCTCCGTTTGCTCTGCCAATTCTTGGTGTAGCATATTGATCCGCTTGACGCACTGTGACAATGCTCCTTGGTATATGGCCAGTTCTGCTTTCAATTCCTCGGGGGTACGGAAATTGCGTTCCAATGCCGTAAGGTCTATTTGCACGCCATACAAGGAAGCCTCCCCTTGGTTGGTTACCTGCGGCGCCAAGTCATTGCGATAAAGTATTTTCTCTTCATCGGCTATTTTTCCGATCGTATCTTTCCATGCGGGTTTGTTCCTGTCCAGCCATTCGGCCAGCGAACCTTTGCGCCGTTCGATGAGCGACTCCAGCCGGGCTATTTGTTCCTCTATCTCTTGCTTCTCTTTTTGTGCGTTAGCGAGAGGCTGAGCCTGTGCCAACTCCAATTCCCGTAACTTCATTCCAGCCTCTTGACGCAGGCTTACAGCTTGCGTAGAGAGTTGCTGAATGGACATTTTCAACTCCTGCGCACGAGTATTCAGTTTGTTCAGTTCCTCGTCGGCTTTGGCATGTTCTTCTTTATAGGGAGCTTCGTGGGCTATCCGTAGCAACTCATTGTTTTGTTGCGATTTCTCCTCTCGTAGTTGCTGGAGTTTGTCTGCCGAGAGTTGCGATTTCTCCTCAAAACGCGTATATACCTCGTTCTCTTCATTGCGCCGTGTCTGCATCAAGCTCTCGTTCTGCTTATTTGTCGCATATTCCCTTTCGTTCACCAATGCGTGTTGCGCATTCTCAAAGGCTCGAAAGTCGGTATCTACCCGTTCTATAAGTGCGCTGTATTTGGCTATGACATCATCGTAGGCACGTGTGAGTTCCTGCCTCCGTTGCTGTTGGCGTGTTAATTCATCGGTAACCGCACTTTTCTGCTCTACCCTGCGAATTATTTCGGTAATGTTCATCTGCTCGTACTCCAGCTGTTTCTGCTTGGCACGTTTTAAGTCGGCATCAACCGAGCCTTTCTCTTTTATCAATTTGTCCCGTCCCTCTTGGTATTTCTTTGTCTCCTCACTTTGTAAGCGATGTACACGTTCCAGCTCGGTTTTGTGTCTGGATATTTCCTCGTCAATTAATGGGCGCTGCTTCAAGGCTGATTTCTCTGCATAGCATAATTCGGCACGTCCCTTGGCTATGTGGCTATCCATGTACAATAAGTCGCGATAGCTTTGCATCACTTTCCCGGCTTGTCTTTGTACCGGCGACCCTCCGGGTTTTTCATTGTCCAGCCAAAGCGTAACGTCATTGTAATTCTGTTCGAAATCTTTCGTCTGGTTACGGTAGACATCAAGGTCTATATTCACCTCTTCCTCATTCATGGAGCGGATTATCGTGTCCTTGATGAAATCGGCATCCAGCTTGGAGTTGAGGAACACATTCTGTATGGTTCGGGGGATATTCTGATAATTGGGGCTTTCTACGATAGCGTATTTACGGAAACCTATGAGATCGGGACGACGATTGTTGCCGAAAATAATATCCCGGAACTCTTGATAAGAAACGACGATACGACTGATTTGCGTCTCTGTGCCAATGGCTTTGCGAATAGAGATCCAATCAGCACGAACCTCACGACGCTCGTTGACGAACCATGACGACTGATAGGGTGCGTCAATAAATCGATAAGCCACACGCCCTTGTTGCTTGAAAGCCATCACGCAATAAGGGCCGTTTTCACGCATCACCTCGTAGACGATGAATGAGTTGGCATAAGGAAGGTAGAACTCATCGTAGCTTCTTTTCTCTTTGGGTATGCCTAGCCTCAGCTTATCGGCGTTGTAAAAGAAAAGAATAGCCCGGAGCAGCGTACTCTTTCCTACACCCTGCGTACCAATGAAATGCACGTTTCCGTCCAGTTGAATCTCGGAATAAGGGATATGCGCACTATTCAGGAAAACTATTTTATTCAGGTATCTCATCTTGTCCCTCTTCTGTTATGTTAATACAATCTACCAACTCTTCTATATAATGAAAAGCCGTTAGTACCTTCCAAGTGCCTTCGTCCTCGTCTTCATACTCTATAAATCCCATAGTCTTTAACTCATTGATGAGCTTATCAACGATTTCCTCGAAACCTTTCTTGTCGCTAAAGAGTTCCTTGGCTTGCTCCTTCAGCTCGATTTCGGTACGTATTTGTGTCACTATGTCCGACTTGCTGAATACGAAACCGGGGCCGAAGGCTGAATTGTAGGTTTTCAAGAAGCAGAGATAATCTATCCAGCGAGCGGCGGCTTCGAGTTTACGATCTATATCCGCCTTGCTTTCTTTACGTGCGAAAAAGTAGTAGCCATTGCCGCTTTCAAGATAGAAACCTATGCCTTTATAATATTCATAATAGTCGGTCAACTCCTCTTCGATGGCATCGTAGTAGCGACGGACTGCGGGCGAAAGGCTATTGGACGAGATAAATCCGCCATGGCTCAATGTACTGTATATTTCTTCGGTATATTTCATGGTTGATGAATTATTTAGGGAAAACTAAGGGATACTCTACCTGTCCCTTACATTCGTAACGGTCGGAAAAGTTCAAATCTTCGGCATATTCAGAGGCTATCTGGCAGAAAAAGACGAGCTTGTCTTCTGTACTTACCGCATTCTTATAAGCGTAATTCATGACAAAAGCGAAAAGATGCTCGCCGGAAGCCACAAACGAGTTGTACACTTCCCTCAAGTTCACTTGATCGATCACTTCCGCCTTACCTTCCAGATATTCGGTAGGTATTGCTTCCGCTACGTCTCTCGATTTATCGTCACGCCTTTTAAGCTTAGTGGCGAGTTTCTTGATAAGTGTCAGCGCTTCGTCCGAATTGCGCAGGTAATCTATTGAAAGTTTGATGCGATAACTAGGTTGCGGCTCCATCCACACATGGTTACGTTCAGCCAGCACTTGCTTGATATTCGTATTCTCCTCCAGCAGGAATTGCTCTTTAAGATACTTCAGCTTGCGTACTTTCTCGAAGATTCGATTTTGGTATTCGATCATGTTGAGGTAATGAACGATTTGCCGCTGTATCTCCATGAGGTTGTGGGAGGAGTCGATGAGTTGCAACTTCACGTCGCTCACCGTGGCACGCATCTGGGCATCCATTGCCTTGCGGAAGAAGAGCAATTGATCTTTATCGATCGCATTTTCGCACTTGTTGATGAGTTGGATGATATTCTTCAGTTTCTCGCCCAGTCGTTGCAGTTTTACTTTCTTTATCTGATAGTTCGGCTCGTTCTTATACGTGCTGTCCAGATTCCGCTTCAGGTCGATCACGTTGCGTACCGTGGTGAGCGCTATGTTCTTGAGCGTACGGCGCACGTCATTATGGTAGTTATATCGCCGCCTCTCGTTATTCTCTTTCAGATAATACTCTATCTGCTCGTTCAGCTTGCTGAGATGTCCTTGTATATAGGCTACATTCACCTCTTCGTTCACTTGCAGCACCTCCTCGAAGAACTTTAGGTAAATGTCTTCCATCTCCAAGAAATCGCCGCTACTACGTATCACTCCGTGATTGATTAAGCTCTGTACCCGCTCCTCCTTATAATCGGTCAGCTCCACCGCGAAATCGTATTTGAAAGAAAGGGAGGTCCGTTTATGAAACATCTCACGTAGCAGTTCCCTCTCTCGGTCGAGCGTACGAACCAATTCATCGATAGAACGAAATGTGCGCATACTGATACGGTTTTAGAATCCTTTGGCCCGTTCGATTGTAAGCAGGCTCCTTTTTTTGTCGATACCTCCGGCGTATCCGGTTAGGCTGCCATCGCTGCCTACGACACGGTGGCAGGGGATGATGATACTGATCGGGTTATGGCCTACCGCTCCTCCGATCGCTTGCGTAGACATGCTCGGGATACCTTTTTGCCGGGCGATTTCCCCGGCGAGCTCCTTGTAGGTTACGACTTCGCCATAAGGTATTTTGCTCAATAAGTCCCATACCGCAAGTCGGAAAGGCGTATCCTCCAGATGGATAGGAGGGGTGAAGCTGGGAATCTTACCCATGAAATAGCTATCCAGCCACTCTTTGGCTTGCTCGAATATCGGCAGTTCTCTTTCTTGGTGTTCCGCCGATAAAGTGGCGGCAAAATATTTTTGCCCGTCGAACCATAATCCTGTCAGGTGGTCGCCATCGCTGGCTAGGGTTATTTCTCCCAAGGGAGATCGATATTTGTCGGTGTATTGCATGATGTTTATCAAATAAGGGCGTAAGTTAGAAAAATTTTCGAAAGTAGCCAATATCTAAGGGCGGAAATGAGATAAGGAATCCTACTTTTATTTATATTTGCATAGTGAAATTTCGTGAACGGATAATACTTCAACATTTTTAAACAATGATAAAATTATGATCTTAAGTAGAAATTTATCAGAGGCGTTCAATGCCCAAGTTAATGCGGAGATGTGGTCTTCGAATTTGTATTTGTCAATGTCCGTGTATTTCCAGAAAGCAGGGTTGAACGGTTTCGCCCATTGGATGAAGAAACAAGCGGCTGAGGAATTGGAGCATGCTCATAAGTTGATCGATTACGCCTTGGATCGTGGCGGCGATATTACGATCGGCCAGATCAACGTGGTTCCGACAGGCTGGGGAAATCCGTTGGAGGTATTCGAGCATGTTTACAAACACGAGTGCTATGTATCAGAGTTGATCGACAAATTGGTTGATATCGCCGAGGCTGATAAGGATCATGCTTCCCGTGATTTCTTGTTCTGGTTCGTACGCGAGCAAGTAGAGGAAGAATCTACGGCTAAAGAGATCGTGGATCAATTGAAGAATTATGGGGAATGCCATTACGCCATTATGGATCATAGATTAGGAAAGAGATAATACATGTTTTACGAAGTTAACTTCGTTGTCGAATGAAGTTAACTTACTTTGCCAAGTAAGCTAAGTGACATTGCCTAGTAAGTTAAGAGTGTTGGCAATGTTACTTAGCTTCATTTTTTTATCATGTCAAATTAGTAGCGTATCATTTATAGATAGGGACGATGAAATTAAGCGATGTATGGTTTACGGCTCTCTCGGAAAACGAGTCAGGGCAAATGATTACCGTTTACGGGCGGGACGAGTTGAATGAGTTCACCGAATCCGGTAAGTTCAAGGAACGTGTCGAGATCACTTGGAAATACGAGGGAGATGGGAGAGGCCTTCCTAGCGATGACCTTGGCGAGAAAATGGAGGCCGTGGAGGAAGCGCTTCGTAAGGCGATGGAAAAGAAAGACAAGCTGGCTATCCTAACGGGTGTCTATACCGGAGGAGGAGAGAAGGTCTGGGTGTTTTACACACGTACCGTGCGTGTATTCGGCGAACGCTTGAATGAGGCCTTGGCTCCTTTCGAGTTACTGCCCATCTCTATTTATACCGAGATGGATCCGGATTGGGAAGAATATAAGGATATGTATGAGATGAAAGAGTGGGCGGTGGATTGAGATCCTGTGCTTCGAGTTTGGCGTGAAAGGTATCTTTTTGATTGAAATACCTTCTTTTTCACGACACGGCTCTCTGGCTATAAAAGCCAACGAGCGTAAACGGGGAGCGCGAACAAGCTGCCACCACCGCTTTTTAACATGATAAGCGTCGCTTTTTAACGAATATATACGTATCAACCTACACATATGGCTGTATCAACTCACACATATAGCAGTGTCAACCCACACATATAGTCGCGTCAAGC